>NZ_CAXTGZ010000132.1:0-13122 GCF_964243625.1 uncultured Caballeronia sp. | reverse complement strand
TTTCTTTGCTTCGTTTCTTTTTCGCCGTTGGAAAAAGAAATGAAGTCCCGCCACGCACAGTGGCTAACAGTGCTAAAAAGATCAGCCAAGACGAAACTCACGAAGACCTAAAAAGCAGCAACCCAGCACCAACCCCGACCGCAAAGAACGGTACCCAAGCGCCAGCGCAAAACCCGTGAAATGAAGTGCCGCCACGCACAGTGGCTAACAGTGCTAAAGAAATCAACCAAAACAAACCGCGCGGTAGCCTCAAGAGCACCAACCCAAGACCAACCCCGACCGCCAGGTCACCCCGCCGCCAACGCCCCCCTCGAAAACCGGCTAAAAGCCGCATAACACGCGCAAGCGACCAAAATAGAATCAACCGAAGGAATACTCGTGAACGTGAACACGTCCTTCACAGTCAAAAACCCGACCATCGATCCGATGATCCACGCAACAAACGTCATCACCTTGATCTGCGGTTCGGCCACAAGCACCTTCTCGTCATACCCATTGCGCCGATAAAGCAAAAAATCCGCGATATAAATCCCCGCCACCGGCGGCGTCGCAATTCCAAGAAACAGCAGAAACGGGATGAACCATCCCATGATATCCATGCTCCCCACGATCACCGCAAGAACGCCCAGCGCAACGGTGATCTGCCACTTGGGAAACCGCGTGAACAAGGTCGATACAACCAGCGTCCCCTGAAACATATTCCCTGCATTGCCCGTTACAGTAGCAAAAATCAGCAGCAATGCAGCCGGAAGGACGGCCCCGAACACGGCCATCGACCCGAGCAACGAACTCTGCCCTGTCATTCCGCTCGGCGTCGCGCCCGCCCAGTACAACAGCGGATACGCAATCAGAAATGTCATCCCCGCACCAATGATCGCGTGCTTGCGGTCATGCACGAAGCTGCCGAAGTCCGGCAACGTGGCGACCAGCACGATGATCGTGCCAACAACCGTCGATACGGCCACGCCCGTATTCATCTCCGCAAGCCGCACGGGCACCTCGGCCGATCCATGCGCCGCGACGTAAAGACAATACGCAAGCATCAACGCAATGACGGGTACCGCGAACTGCGCGACCTTGCCCAGTAACTCGAAGCCAAACGCGGTCGCCGCGACGAAAATCACGCATCCGATGGCAACCAGAATCGGCACCGGAAGGTTGATCCCGTGTTGCGCCAGGAGGTCATGCACGGAATGCCCGAACATGTTGGCCGTGACGGCAATCCACCCGAACAGGCTGACGGCAAGAAGAATGTTGATCGCAATCGCGCCTTTCTCGCCGAACGGGTACTTCACGATTCCATACGTCGGCATGCGCGCTTTCTCACCCACGCAAATGGTGATGATCGACAGGATGGTCAAGATGATGCTGCCGAGCACCACGACCTTGATCAACGCCGAGCTGGACAACTGACTCCCCAGACTCGACGATGAAAGAAGAACCGGCGTCACCGCAATGCCCAGCAAAATCATGGCAATGCGATATCCGGGCGCGGTATTCGAACGTTCGCTAGTTTCACGCATACAAATAGTCCTTGAAAGTCTCGTTCGCTCAAGCGGAATAGAAGTGGCCGGTGTAGGCGCGCCAGCTTCCGTGCGACGTGATTTCCTTCTGGTTTTCGACAAGCCACGGTTCGGCAAGAACGCCGAGTACTTGAGTGCCGTCACGCAATGTGACCTTGCCAATCGCCAATCCCGACGGCTCGCTCAGCAACAGACCGGCGAACGAAACCAGCGGCAACGCCCAGATCTCGAGCGCGACAGACGTGCCGCCAGCCGCGACGCGGATCATTCCCGGATGACGATCGCCGATACTCCATAGCCGGTAGTGCGCATCGGTATGGTCCTCGCGAAGGAAGACGCCCTGCGCGGCGATCATGTTCTTGTTCAATTCCAGTCCGCGCATCAGCGTGCCGTTGACGGCAAGCAGGGTGGTTTCCATAATCGACATGCCTTTATCGTTCGTTAATAAATCTGGATTGCTAAATAATCAGTACGTAAGGCACGAAAACCTATTGCGTGATCCATGTACCGGTTTTCTGGTCGAGCGCGCGACGAATTGCTTCAGGGCTCGTAATCAGGCCTTTTCCATTTCCGCCGTTCGCGCGGCTATGCGTCACGAACCGCATGATCGCTTCGATCTTCGGCAGCATGCTGCCCGCGCCGAATTGATCCTGCGCGATCAGCATCTTCGCTTCGGCAAGGCTCAACGTATCGAGCCAGCGCTGTTCCGGTTTGCCGAAGTTGATCGCGACCTGTTCAACGCCCGTCGGAATCAACAGCAGGTCGGCGCCGAGTTGCTCGGCGAGCAGTGCGGAAGCCAGGTCTTTATCGATCACCGCTTCCACGCCCGAGATCTGCTGCCTGTCATCCACCACGACGGGTATGCCGCCGCCACCGCACGCAATCACGATGCAACCCTGCGCCAGCAACGAGGCAATCACCTCGCGCTCCATGATTTCGAGCGGCTGCGGCGAAGCGACAGTTCTGCGCCAGCCGCGCCCCGCGTCCTCCATCAGCGTCCACCCGAGTTCCTGCTGGCGCCTGCGCGCGGTGTTTTCATCGAAAAAAGCGCCGATGGGTTTGGCCGGATTACGGAACGCCGGATCGTCGCGGCTCACGCGCGTTTGCGTCACAACAGTGACCACGCGACGATCGATTCCGCGTCGTCGCAACTCATTGCTCAACGCCTTCTGGAACATATAGCCGATCGCGCCCTGCGTGTCGCCGACCGCATAGTCGAGCGGAACGGGACGGACTTCGTCGGCGGCAAGTTCCGAGCGCCGCAAGATGAAGCCGACCTGCGGCCCGTTGCCGTGGGTGAGCACCAGGTCCCAGCCTGCCTCGATCATTTCGGCGATGTGTCCCGCGCTCTCGATCACGGCTTCATATTGATCAGGAATACTATTGTGTTCATCGTCGCGGATCAGCGCATTTCCGCCAACCGCAACGATCGCCAGAGGCTTCGTCATGGTGTGTTCCCGTGTGAATTAGACGTATTCGGCCAGCGCGCGAATGGCATCGATGAACCCCGGCATCGGCGCCGTGGTAATCCCCGCGCCGATCTGCCCGACACCCGCCTGCTTGTGCGCAATGCCCGTGTTGATGATCGGCAGGATGCCGCGATCGACGACCTTGCGTGCATCGATACCCGCGGCCGTCGGCGCGAAATTCAGCGCCGGCAGCGTGAACGCGGGATTCCCGCCGAGAGTGATTGCCCGCATGCGGCGGCTGTTATTGGTGGCATCGGCCGGCGTCCCGCCCACGAACTTGACGATAGCCGGCGACGACGCCATCGCGAATCCGCCGACGCCTGCCGTCTCCGTAATGGCGCTGTCGCCGAGATCGGCCGCCGCGTCGTCCACGCCGTATCCGGGGAAGAACAGCCCTTCCACCGGATTGGCCGGCGCCTGGAACCAGCGGTCGCCGGTGCCCGACATCTGGATGCCGAAGTTCACGCCGTTGCGCGCCATGACGGTGATCATGGAACTGAAGGGGACGTTGTGGGCGGCGTCCATCATCGCCTTGCAGGCCGCCATGGACAGGTTCAGGAAGAAGTGATCATTCCCCACGATAAACGCCGTCACGCGCTGGATCGTGTCGATGGGCAAGCCGCTGGACAGCAGCGCGGGGATCAGGCGCTTGATGAGCAACCCAGTGGCGGCGGCATTGCGGTTATGCACTTCGTCGCCCATATGCAGGGCTTGCGCCATCATCGGCTTGAGTTCGACTTCGCCGAGCACCTTCAGCGCGGCCTTCAATGCAGGCGCGAGTTCGTCCTTCATCCAGTGAAGACGGTCGAGTACTTCGCCGTTGTTCGCACCGAAGCGCAGCACCTTGCCGAGCCCTTCGTTGAAGTTGCTGAATGTGCGCCGGCCGTTCGTCTTGTTCTCGATCACCCACAGCGGCATCGACGGGCTGATGATGCCGGCCATGGGACCCACCGCCTGATAGTGATGGCACGGCTCGAAGCGGATCGCGCCGTCCTGCGCCATTTTTTCGGCGGCTTCATGCGTCGCGGCCCATCCTTCGAACAAGATCGCGCCGATGATCGCGCCCTTGACCGGCCCGCACATGTTCGGCCAGTCGATGGGCGGCCCCGCATGCAAGATGAGCTTCTTTTGCGACATCGCGCTGATCGCGGTCGACGCGATCATCACATCCACCAGAACGGGTTGCGCCGCGATGTATCGGTGGAACGCCTGCTCGTTTGCCTGCTCGACCAGCGGATGGCGGATCAGCGACGCAAGGGCGAGCCCCGCTTCGACATCGCCGAGTGCGGGCGGTTGCCACGTCAGGTTGATCACATCGCCGCCGGCGAGCGCGAGGTTATCGGCGAAACTGGCCAGGCCCGCGTTGACCACATGGAGTGGCTGTTGAAATAGCGTATTCATCATGGTTCCGTTATTTTTGCGCCTGGATTTGAGCAATGTGGGATGCCCAGAGGGCAGCCTGCGCGTTGCACCCGGCGACCAGCACGCGGGCTTCGCGCAAGATGTCGACCTGGCGGCTGCGGACTTGCGGATCGGCCTGCGTGCCGCAAACGTGCGAGATCAGGACCGGCAGATCGCGGCCGGCCGCCTGAAGGCGCGCATGTTCGATGAGCGCAAGCAATTCGGTTGCGGGGTCCATCGACGCGCCGTAGCCGAGTACCAGGTCGAAGAGAACGACTGCGGTTTGCGCATCGTTCAGTTCGGCGAGGACGCGCTGGTTGCGCAGCGTCGGATCGATCATCGGGTGCGGACGGCCGCGCGTGAAATCGTCGTCGCCCATGTCGACGAGCGTGTGAGCAAAGCTGTGCCAGATATCGTCGAGCTTTTTGTTCTGTGCAACGGGCGTATTCGATGACGCCTCGAACCCGCGTTCGCGCAACAGCAACTGGCTCTCATAGCAGAACGTGCCGCCCGCGAACACGCCGCGAACGAAGCGGCGGATGGGCGGCATGGTGCGGCTGTATTCATCGAGACGCTTGGCGTCCGGCGCGGCCACCGCGGCAACCGATTCCGGCAGCGCGGTGCCCGCCAGCAGCGCGACGGCGTAGCCGGCCGCGTCGGCCAAAGTGTGCGCGGGCGTGATGCCGAACACGTTCATCTCGCTGGCTTTCGCCCCGAGGAAGTTCACGACAACCGGTTTGCCCGCCGCCCGCGCACGCGTCAGGATTTTCTCCGCCACCGCCGGTGCGGGCGGCTTGGAGATCAGCACGATCACCTTCGTGTCCGGGTCCTGGGCGAGCGCGTCGAGACCGTACAACATGGAGATGCCGCCGATCGCTTCGTGCAGGTCGTGGCCGCCGGTCCCGAGCGCCTGGGAAATCCCGGCGCCCAACTGATCGATACGGCTGGTCACTTCCTGCAGCCCCGTCCCTGATGCCGCAACCACGCCGATCGCCCCGCGCCGGACCACGTTTGCAAAACCAAGCGGCATGCCGTTGATGATCGCCGTGCCGCAATCCGGTCCCATGACCAGCAGGTTTTTATCGCGGGCGAGGGTCTTGATTTCACGTTCGTGCTCAAGGCTGACGTTGTCGCTGAATAGCATCACCGACATGCCCATATGCAGCGCCTTGGTCGCCTCCGCCGCGGCGTAGTCGCCGGGCACCGAAATCAGCGCAAGGTTCGATGCTTTCTCCTGCTCCGCCGCCATTTCCAGGCTCACGAGCGGCGGCGGCCGGATGCCGTCGCCGCCCGATTCTTGCGGCTTCGCGGAGAGCGCTTCCTCGGCTAGCGTGAGGGCAGCGTCACAGGCTGTATCGCCGCCACGCACGGCGATGACCAGATCATTCGGACCCGCCTTGACACCGTCGTCGAGATTCGCGTCGCGCAACTGCGCGAGGTTCGTCTCGGTTCCCATCGCGACCGACGCCTGCTCGATATCCGGCAACGCGCTGATGCGGGCCGAGATCTGCATCAGGGAGACGGAGTCCTGATACATGTTCCTGAAGACCTTCGTTCTTATGCTCATTTCCAATTCCGATTCCGGTGATCGTTGCACCCGATGCTTTAAAGCGCCCGAATGCGGGCCTGGCGAATCCGGCGTTGCATACGCCGAATGCCATCGAACTGATGAACAGTGATTCGCTGGATCCTGGTCCGATCAGCGGGTTTCTTCTTGCGCTACCGTTTGAAGTGACCTGATTCCATGCAAGAAACCTCCGAGACAATCCACGCCAGAAGACGCGCCGAACTCCATGACCTTGTTTGCGGCAGTTGCGATATCCGATACCGGTGATCCGCGAATCAAAATACTGATCAAATGGTCGATGGGTTCCGAATAATGCCCCTTGAGCCCTAGCGTCAAATAATGCCGGCTAATGCTCGTAGTCCGATGCAACATGCTTTTGATCGCCAACTTCAACAGTTTCAAATGCGCGGCGATATTTTCAATATATTGCCAAGGCCGTAATGCGGCGAGATAACCTAAAAGATAATCATCGCCATCGGGCGTAAGTCCCGTGCCGAAGCCGATCAACTCGGCCACGGCTGCGTCGAGCGCAAGCTTTTCGTCCGCGACATTCAGGCGCGGCGCGCGTCCGTCCAGTGGCCAGCCTGGCAGCAACTGCAAATTGCTTCGCACCTCGCGCTGCCGGCAGTAAGTGATGAGCTGGCTGGCGAGCGCCGGATAGACACCGAGAAAGGCATCGAGAGAACACGCGTCCCGCTTCTTTTCCGGAGCAGGTCGCCAGCACGGCGCCCGGCTAAGATCGGCCCGCCAGCGCGCGGCGCGCAGCACGTTGCCCTCGAGCACGACGGGCTCGCGCGGACGCGACTGATGACGCCAGTCCCACCCCGGCGGCGTGACGATCCGGATAGCCGTCGGCAAGTTCTGGAAACGCGGGCTGAGCAAGGTCAGCAACTCCCCGCTCGCCGATGAAAGATTCAACGCATGCTGGAAGTGGCTGTGCACCCAAAACCGCCGCGTCTCGCGCGGGCCGTGCTCGGCAAGGTAGCCGACTGAAGACACTTCAAACGTGAGGAGCGCCATGGTCCGGTGCCTGGGAAGTCAGTTGAGGATCAGCCGCGCAAACCGTCGATCACCGCCGTCGCGTCGCTCACCCAGCCAAAGATCGCGCCCTGCGCCTTGATCATTTCCAGCGCCGATTTCTGGAATTCGGGGAAATACGATCCGACGCAATCGGCCGGGATGATGCATTCGTACCCGCGATCATTGGCTTCGCGAACCGTGGTCGTCACGCAGACTTCAGTGGTGACGCCGCACACGATGAGCGTCTTGATCCCATGGTTTTGCAGGATCAATTGCAGGTCGGTTTCATAAAACGCGCCCTTGCCGGGTTTGTCGATGATGGGTTCGCCGATCGCCGGATACAGCTCCGGAATGATGTCGTGACCCGCTTCGCCGCGCACGAGGATGCGGCCCATGGGTCCGTCCGTACCAATGAATTGCTTGCCGCCGCGCGTGAGTTTGGCCGGCGGACAATCCGCCAGATCCGCACGATGTCCTTCGCGCGTGTGAATGATCAGGAGCTGAGCGTCCCGTGCGGCCTTCAACAATTTCCTGCATGGCTCGATGGCCGTGCGCACGAGCGATACGTCATTGCCCAGCGCTTCGCCGAATCCGCCCGGCTCAACGAAATCACGTTGCATGTCGATGATGACCAACGCCGTCGTTGCCGGATTGAATGGCAATGCGAATGGCTCTGCCTGAAACGATTTTTGTGGCATTTCAATCTTCCTTGATTAATGTCAGGACGCGAAATATTCAGTTGGTTCTTGCCGGCATCGTGAATAACCTGTCGATTTATTATATGGAGGTTCTTTCCATCGCACGAAAGAAATTTCGATGCATTTATAGATTATTCATTATCCAAGAAGGTTAACTCCATACGTTTCTGATTTTTATAAAACCATTATCACGAATGGACTCCGTGCCTATTGCGTTCGGATAAATCGGTGAGCGACATAATGGCGCGGCGCGTGAATCAGAACACACCATCGCACGCCGAAATTTTCCTGGCAGCCCGGCAAGACACGTTCATTCCTCTGATGTTTGAGCTTTGGATCCCGCACATCGCCGGGGTCCCCGCCGAACCCTCGAATTACCCCGCTTTCCCGGCTCTTATCAGCCGATGGCATTGCGGCGACCCACGCAATAATTCACTCACTGGATAACGGCACGTCGCCTGGGCGCAAGACTCAAGCAACCTAGACCGTTCAACCGCAATAAAACAGCGTGGGCGCAAGCTCAACGGGGGTCAAATGAACATCCGCAAATTCATCGGTGCTACGAGTCGCGACGCGTTTCGTCTCGTGCGCGAGGCACTGGGTCCGGATGCGGTGGTCCTGTCGAACCGGGTGACGGAAGATGGCAGCGTCGAAATCGTGGCCGTGGCCGACGGCGATCTCGCGAAGATTTCCCCGAAAGCGGCTGCGCAGCAACGTGAACTGAAGCTGAGAGAAGCGCCGGTGAGCACGAGCGCTCCCACAGCGCATCACGCTTCCAACCCCTACGCCAGCGGCGATGTCTTCTCGTCCGTGTTCGGCGCAAATCCGGAACCGCTCGACGCGCTCGACGATAACGAACCCGCGCCCGAAGCCGAGCCGTTGCCGCGCCGCATGCGCGCAGCGCAAGAAGATTCATCGCGCACCATGGCCGAATCGAACCCTTGGCTGATCGAACATGCGCGACGTGTTGCGCAGACAGTTACCGAAGGCCTGCCGCAGCGTTCGATGAGTGCATCGGCGGCAATTGCCAAGGGACTCGGAAGTCCCGTTACCGTCGTGCCGCAGGAAGCGCATCAACCCGCCGACGCGCCCGAATGGACGCGCGAAGCCGCCCAGCTCGCAGCCCGCCGCGCCGAAAACAAGCTCGCGCAGCGCCAGGCCGCTGCAATGCCGATGCCAATGCCGGCGCAAACCCCGGAGCCCGCCGTCAGCACGATTCAGGAAGGTGCGTTTGCGGGATTGCCGGCGTCGGCGGCCGCGGCCGTGACGGAAGCCATCCGCGCCCGCATGGAACAGGTCGTCAACGACACCGTCATGCACGAACTCTCGTCCATGCGCGGCATGATGGAAGAGCATTTCGCCGGCTTGCTGTGGGGCGACCGCCAGCGCCGCAGCCCGAACCACGCCGCGCTCACCAAGCGCCTGTTCGCCGCCGGTTTCTCGGCGCAGCTCGTGCGCATGCTGATCGACAACATGCCGGAGATCGAACACGCGGAAGCGTCGATGCAATGGGTCCAGCAAGTCCTGGAAAACAACCTGCCCGTGATGGACAGCGAAGAATCGATGATGAACCGCGGCGGCGTTTTTGCGCTGATGGGCCCGACGGGCGTCGGCAAGACGACCACCACCGCCAAGCTCGCCGCGCGCTGCGTGATGCGCTTCGGCGCAAGCAAGGTCGCGCTGCTGACCACCGACAGCTACCGGATCGGCGCGCATGAACAACTGCGTATCTTCGGCAAGATTCTGGGGGTATCGGTGCATGCAGTGAAGGACGCGGCCGACCTGCAACTCGCACTGTCCGAACTGCGCAACAAGCACATCGTCCTGATCGATACGATCGGCATGAGCCAGCGCGACCGCACGGTGTCCGATCACATTGCCATGCTGTGCGGCGCCGGCCTCCCGGTGCAACGTCTGCTGTTGCTCAACGCAACCAGCCACGGCGACACGCTGAACGAAGTCGTGCAGGCCTACCAGAGCACGCCCGATCAACCGCCGCTCGCGGGCTGCATTTTGACCAAGCTCGATGAAGCCACGAACCTGGGCGGCGTGATCGATACCGTGATCCGCTACAAGCTGCCGGTGCATTACGTATCGACCGGACAGAAGGTGCCGGAGAACCTGTATGTCGCGACCAAACGCTTCCTGATCAAAAGCGCGTTCTGCATTCCGCGCGACGGCTCGCCATTCGTGCCGCAAGACGACGACGTACCGCCGCTCCTCTCCGCGCTCTCCGCGCGCGCTTCCACCGAACTGCATGAGGTTCACTTTGGATAAGTTCGTGTCCGATCAGGCTGAAGGCTTGCGCCGTCTGCTGACGCGCAACAGCTCGCGAGTGGTGGCCGTGTGTGGCGCGCCGGCGGGCGGAATAGGCGGTACGGGAAATACATCGACGGTCGTCAACCTCGCTGCCGCGCTCGCTGCGCAAGGCAAGGACGTGCTGGTGATCGATGAACGGCAGAACGCGTTGTCGGCGAGCCGGTTGGCCAACGTACCGTCCACGGGCGCACTTGGCGCCGTGCTGGGCGGCAAGCGCTTCTTGCAGGACGCAGTCACGCGCACGCCGTTCGGCTTTTCGATGATCGCCGCGCCCCGCGACGAACGCATCAGCCACGACGCCGCGCATTACCGGGTTTTGCTGGATGGACCCGCTGATATCGTTCTCATCGACACACAACCGGATCGTAGCGGCGCGTTGTCCACGCTCGCCGCGCAAGCGCACGACTTCGTGATCGTCACACGCGTGGCGCCCGCCGCGATCACCGAGGCGTATGCATGCATCAAGCGCCTGCATTACGCGCACGCCATCTCGCGCTTCCGGATCGTGGTCAACCACGTGAAGAACGCCGCCGATGCGCAAATCGCCTTCGATAACCTCGCCGGTGTCGCCAGCCGCTACCTTGCCGTGCAGCTCATGCCGGCCGGTTGCGTGGCGGAAGATCCGCGTGTGGCGAGGGCGCATGAACTGTCGCGCTGCGCAGTCGAAGCATTTCCGACGACCGCCGCCGCCCGCGATTACCGCCACATCGCGGCCGACCTGCAGTATTGGCCGATGCCAGAAAGTTCGCACTTCGAATGGCCGGCGCAAGCCGTCCATAGGGAAACGCCACGCAATATCGAGCGTTCGATCAACCCGGGAGCGACCTCGCGCCGCACCGAAACAACGTCGCCGGAGTTCGCAATGCGCAGCCCGGCGGCGGTGTGACGAAGCAAAGAAGGAACAAAGGTGAATGCGATGTATAACGCCCAGGGAAAACTGTCACAAGCCGAGGTCCTGACCCGCTACGCGCCGCTCGTGCGCCGGCTGGGTCTGCAACTGGTCGCGAAAATGCCGGCCAGCGTGGATCTCGACGATCTGATCCAGGCAGGCATGATCGGTCTGCTAGACGCCGCCAGCCGCTACAAGGAAGACCAGGGCGCGCAGTTCGAGACATACGCGAGCCAGCGGATTCGTGGCGCAATGCTCGACGAACTGCGCGCCAACGACTGGCTGCCGCGCAGCATGCGCAAGACATCGCGCGAGGTCGAATCGGCGGTACACAAGGTCGAGCAACACCTTGGCCGGTCGGCGAGCGAACAGGAAGTTGCCGAGCACCTCAACATGCCGCTCGACGAATACCAGACCATGCTGCAGGATCTGCACGGCAGCCAGTTGATCTATTACGAAGACTTCGACCGGTCATCGGATGACGAACCATTCCTCGACCGTTATTGCGTCGATAAAGCCGATCCGTTGTCCGCATTGCTCGATGGCAGTTTGCGTTCGGCGCTGGTCGAAGCCATCGACAAACTGCCCGAGCGCGAAAAGCTGCTGATGAGCCTCTATTACGAGAAGGGCTTGAATCTGCGTGAAATCGGCGCAGTGATGGAAGTCAGCGAATCGCGCGTGTGCCAGTTGCATAGCCAGGCGGTTGCGCGGTTGCGCGCGAAGTTGCGCGAACAGGCCTGGTCGGGCGTGGAGGCTTGACGGTTCGGGAGCGGCTTTTTCTGAGCCGCTTCAAGAAGGTTCGAAGTCCGCGCCTTCGGCAAACACCGTTCGGCCTTTACCAAGCGCTTTCGCCCGGTACATTGCACGATCCGCCGCGCGCATCAGCACGGCGATATCGGTGTAGATGGGTTTCAGGTCCGGCGAGATCAGGCATGCGCCAATACTCGCCGATACATTCACCACCCGGTCCTGCACCGACGTCATTTCCGCCAGCACCGCGTGAATTCCGTTCGCGACCGTATGCACCGCGTGGCTGCCCGTCACGTGACGCGCGAGGACCACGAATTCGTCGCCGCCGAGACGCGCGACCGTATCGGTGGTCCGCACACGGCGTAACAGCGAATCAGCAAAGGTTCGCAGCACGACGTCGCCAACTTCGTGGCCGTAGGTATCGTTGACTTCCTTGAAGCCATCGAGATCGATCAGCAACAACGCCGTCGCGCCTTCCTGTCCCGTCGATATCGCCGTCACCGCCCGTCCGATGGTTTGTTCCAGTGCGTACCGGTTGCTCAATCCGGTGAGCGGATCGGTGCCTGCCCGGAGCGCGAGATCGCGGTTCGCGCTGCCGAGCCGGCCGATCAGCACACTCAGATATACCGATGCCGCCAGCACACTCAAGCCAATGCCAAGCGCCGCCGGCCGGTTGAGACGCCACCATGGCTGAAGCATGGATAGTGCGACGATTCCGGCCAGTGCCGTAACGCACGACAACGCCAGCGTCCGCTTCCCATAACGCCCTCCTGCGCCGATCAGGAACAGGAAAATGGCCCAGAGCATAGGCAGCGCGAGCGGGCCGCCGGCGGCAAGAATCAGGGCGAGGAGCGCCTGATCCGCGATCGTGGTGATGGCAAGACGCACGTCCGAATGACGCGGCATCCCGCCGATGATCACCCGACTGGCCACGCCATAAACCAGATACAACGCGAGCACGCGAAAGCATGCGGTCGCCGCAGGAGAAGGATCGAACCACGCGAACGCGCCATACGCCACGGCCGCGAGTCCGCCGAGTGCGACTCGGAGCGTTGCCTGCTCCCTTTCCGGATCGCGATGCGGAGACCAGACATAGCCGCGCGGCCGCTGCACGGGGTCATGCAAATGCCCCATCCTGTGTCCCTTTTTTATGGTTTAGTGGTTTAAACCGACGTTTTCTACAGTGGCTGCGTAGTGCGCAACCGCAATCCTACTGCGTTGATGCGCGCTATATGCAAAGGGAAATTGGGGTGCGGATGGAGAGTGGATGGGATTTGGGGCGGGAGTATATGGGTCAATGGCGGGGGTGGCTCTGGTTTCGGCCTGGTTGGGTGGTCGAGGGGTTGTTAAACGGCTCGCGTTTCTGCGAAGCGTGGAGGCGAGTTTTGCCTTGCCCGGCGGACGCGCCTACTTAACTACGCACGTTTTCCTCAATCCGATGCAGGAAATGGTTTATTCCTGTGGCACCTCCAACTGCCGATGCGAT
>NZ_CAXTGZ010000131.1:0-13294 GCF_964243625.1 uncultured Caballeronia sp. | reverse complement strand
GCCCGGTGACTGCGAACAGTCCACCTCTGTCGCGCTCTTTTTGGGGAATACCCCACATCGGACGGCCCATCGTCGTGACGAACAGGATGTCGAGGTCCGGGCCGCCGAACATCACGCTCGTCAGGTTGCGTACAGGGAAAGGCACCACGCGGTCCAGCGCTCCATCCGGCGCGAAGCGCAGGATGCGCCCGCCGAACACGAGCGCCGACCAGACGTAACCTTCGGCATCCACGGTCGCGCCATCGAACGTACCCG
The DNA here is from genome assembly GCF_964243625.1 of uncultured Caballeronia sp. NCBI lineage: Bacteria > Pseudomonadati > Pseudomonadota > Betaproteobacteria > Burkholderiales > Burkholderiaceae > Caballeronia > uncultured Caballeronia sp. The sequence goes on along the minus strand of NZ_CAXTGZ010000131.1, from coordinate 13,039 downwards.
CCATGTCTCTCGCCGATGCAAACACGCGCCGGTTTGCAACGGCGCCCGTTTCGATGTCGTAGTCATACGCGTACATCTGGCGGTCGTAGGTATCGGTGAAATAGAAGGTGCGGTTGTCCGGGCTCCAGCACGGACCGTTCGAGCAACTGATGCCGCCGTCCAGGCGCGTGACCTTGCCATTGGTATCGAGCCGATACAACGCGCCGCTGCGGCTAGAACGCTGGCCCCGGTCTGCGTCATAGCGGTCGAAGTCATACGCCATCGTCCCCGCGATAAACCGCCCTCGCCGGTCCACCTTGCCGTCGTTGAAACGTGTTTCCGTATCGTCGCTTTCCGGGTCGGCGATGAGCTTCACCGTCTGCGCGTCGAAGTCATAGAAATGCAGGCCGTTGGCAAGCGCGACCACGGCGCCGCCCTGCTCGCGCAACGCCATCGAACCAATATGGCGCGGCACGAAATAGCGCCTGATGTCGCTGCCATCGGCCCGGCAACTGCTGATCTCGGCGGCCGTGCTGTCGATCCAGTACAAGCGCTGTTCCTTCACGTCCCATAGCGGCCCTTCGCCAAGGTGATTGTTGGCATCAACAATCAGGCGCGTTTCGATCATGGTTGTCTCCTGTTATTTATCGGACTTCGACGTGGTCCGACGATGCGCAAGCAACGCCATCAGCCGCCGGTCACGCCACCGGCTGCGGTTTTCTATTTCGTCGCGCGGCAGGACATCACGACGTTCGGCATCGAGCCGCGCGATGCTTTCGGGCGACCAGTCGAACGGCACGCTGTCCTTCGCGAACGATTGATACATCGCGCCATAACGCGCCGCGTAATCCGTCACGCCACCGGGCGCATTCAAATCGATGGTCTCGAACGGACCCATGAACGACCAGCGTAATCCGAGGCCATCGCGCATCACGGTATCGAGGTCGGCGGCGCTTGCGTAACCCCGTGCATAGAGGCTCAGGGCTTCATCTAGCAGCACGCCTTGCAGCCGGTTCAACAGGAAACCCGGTATCTCGCGTGTAACGGTGACCGGTTGCTGACCGGCTTCTTGATAGATCGCGCGCGCGCGGGCGATGGTCTCGGGCGTGGTCCACGGCGCGCCGCACAACTCCACGAGAGGCACGAGCGAAGGCGGGTTCACGGGATGCGCCACGAGACATCGTGAGCGCCCGGCAAGCTCTTCGGTGAAAGTCGAAGCGGGCAAGCCTGAAGTCGAACTCGCGAGCAGCGTGTCGGGACGCGTCAACTTGTCGAGTTCTGCAAACAACGTGCGTTTCACATCGACGATTTCCGCGATGTTCTCCTGCACCAGATCGACGTCGTGCACGGCGTCGGAGAGCGCGTTGAAGGTGCTCACCCGCGACACGATCTGTTCGATGGGTTCATCGATCAGGCCATAGTCCTGGAGATCGGAAACGCTTTCACGTATCGACGCAATCGCGCCTTCGAGCATTGCGCTGTCGGCATCGTGAAGACGCACTTGAAACCCCGCACGCGCGAACACGACCGCCCACGCGCGCCCGATGCGCCCCGACCCGATCACCGCAACGCGTTTGCTGGTCATATCGACTCCTTTTTGGTTTTATGCCTTCTTGTCGCGCAACGTGATCACCGCGGCCAGCACGACGAGCCCGTTGATGATGTCGCGCACGGCCGGGGGTACGGTCGTTCCTGCGAGCAGTGTTCCGAGCGCGGTCAGCAGCAATGCGCCACCGAACACGCCGAGATAGTGGCCACGTCCACCAGTGATCAGAGCGCCGCCGACGACCACGACTGCAATCGATGGCAACAGGTACGGGTCGCCCATCCCAAGGAACGCCTGGCTGCTGAAGCCTGCAAGCAGCAAGCCTACCGCAGCGGAGCACAGGCCGGAAAGGCAATACACGGCGATCAGCGTGGCGCCCACACGTACGCCCGAGAGCTTCGCCGCGATGGGCGAATTCCCAACCGCATAGACCCGTCTTCCGAAGGCCGTGCGATGCAGCAGTAACAATGCAAACGCCAGGAACAGCGGGACGCACCACGCGGCGAGCGACAAAGGCCCGAAGTGTCCGTTCGTGAAGTTGCTTATCGCCGATGGCGCCCAGCCTTGCGGCGATCCGTTGCAGTAGATCAGCGTGATGCCCTGCAGCAAGCCATTGGCTGCAAGCGTAACGACGATCGGCGGCAAGCCGAGCACAACCACACCGACGCCGTTGAAGACGCCCACGAGCAAACCTGCGCCGAGCACGAGCGGTACGGCCCAGATCGCGGCATCGTTGAGACCGTGCGTGAGTCCCGTAAGCAACACGCCCGATAACGTGATGAGCCACGGCACCGATAGATCGAGTCCGCCCGTGAGAATGACCGCGCCTTGCCCCAGGCCCAATATGGCGAGGAAGAGCGTCAGCGTGAGCAAGCTCGTATAGAAGTTCGAGCTCGCAAGCACGCCCGGCCCATACACCACGCCCGTGATCGCGATGACTGCAAAGAACAGCAAATACGCGGGCACCACATACTTCACCCATTCGCGATTGCGCTCGATCCAGTCCAATACCACCCTGCCCTTGAGCTCGGTATTTTCCAGCGGACGAAAATCCTCGACTTCGAATTTCACGCGCCGCGCGCCTGGATCGTCCTTGGCGCGCGTTCCGGTTCGCCATGCGGTGAGCCATCGGCTGGCGTATTGCGCGCAGTGATGCGCCGCCGATTGCTTGCCGATCGACGATCCGAGCACAGCCAGGATCAGGATCACCGCTTCAGCGATGGTCGTGAAAAACGCCGACACGTTCAGTACCAGCAGGATGTTCACCGTGATCATGAGCGTCATGGCTGCGAACACCGTGCCGACGCAGCCGCCGCGCCCGCCGCCGAGCCACGTTCCGCCGAGCACCACCGCGGTGAACATGGAAAGCAGCAACGGCCGGCCGACGAGCGGATCGGCGGAGCCCGTCTGTGCTGATACATACAAGCCCGCCGCCGCGTAGAACATGCCGGCGAGCGCATACGTCGCAATCCGGTATGTTTGAACGGGCATGCCGTTCGAGTACGCGCCGTCGGGATCGCTGCCAAGGGCGTAGAGCCCCACGCCAAACCGCGTGCGCTTGACGAAGGTCCAGACAAGCAGCGCGACAATCAGCACGGCGGCTGACATCGGCACCTTGTCCTGAATGAGATCCGACGTGATCAGGCCGCCAAACTGCTCGCCGATACTCCCGCCCGGCTTGTTCTGGATCAGCAGCGTGAGTCCTTGCACCATGAACATGGTCGCGAGCGTGACAACGATGGACTGCAACCGGAACCACGCAATCAGTGCACCGTTGATCAGCCCGATACCGCCGCCTATCGCGAGAATCAACGCAACGCCGCCCCATTGCTGGATGGGCGTGCCTTGTACAAAGTGCACGGCGAGCACGTTCGACAGCGAAACCACCGCGGACGCCGACAGATCGAAGCCGCCGCTCAGGACGACGATAGTCTGGCCAATGGCCGCAAGCGCAAGCGTCGTGCTGCTGGAGATCACCGAGCCGACGTCGTACATGCCGACCGGCGTTGCCGACAGTGACACCCACGCAACCAGCATTGCGAAGAGCGCGCCGATGGCGATGATCAGCCCGCGATAATGATCGATGCGCGCCCGCAAACCGACGTGCGCGCCTGGGCGCACGATCTCGCTATCGGGTGACGCAATTGCAATTTTCATGATCGACCTCTGGTTGCTTCAGCTTGAGAGCATCTTGCGCATCACGTTTTCTTCCGTGAGCGCGTCGCCTGCGAGCTCGGCCACATTGCGCCCGCGATACACCACCGTCACGCGATCGCATACGTTCACCAGCTCGGGGACATCGGTGGAATAAAACAGCACGGACCCGCCGGCCGCCGCGAATGCACGCATCAACACGAAGATCTGATGCTTGGTCCCGACATCGATACCGCGCGTCGGATCGAACATCAGCCACACGCGGCTTTGCGTGAGCAGCCATTTCGCCATCGCGATCTTCTGCTGGTTGCCGCCCGAGAACGAGAGGCACGGCTTGTAGACGGCACGCGGATTCACTTCCATCTGTGCAAGCGCACGCTTGATGGCAGCCTGCTCGCGTTTTCTGTCGATCAGACCGAAGTGCGTAAAGCGCTTGATGACCGGCAACGAGACGTTTTCTCCGCCGGGAAGCCGCAGGAACAAGCCCTCGGTCTTGCGGTCCTCAGGCAGAAAACTTGTCGATATCCCGGCCTTCAACGAATCAGCCGTCGACGTCAGCGTGACCGGTTTCCCATCCACCAGGATCTGGCCTGCATCGATAAACTCCGCCCCGAACAGCGCCTCGAAAATTTCGCGCTGCCCCATGCCCTGAAGTGCTGCAATGCCATGCACCTCGCCCGCTTTCAACGTCAGGTCGAAGTCGTTCACCACGGCATTCACCTTGATGCCGCGCGCTTCCATCGCCGGGGTGTCGAGCACCGTCGGGGAGGCGACCTTCGGCGGGTATTTGGCTTCCAGCGACCGGCCGATGACAAGCCGGATGACTTCGTCGTCCGAGATCGCGGAGGTATCGAATGCGCCCACGTCGTGGCCGTTCCTGTACACCGTCAGGCTGTCGCAGAACTCGCGCACTTCCTGCATGCGATGTGTGATGAACACGAAGGTCACGCCCCGCGCCTTCATCTCTTCGATACGGCGCGCAAGCCACGACACATCGCGGCCCGATAGCGCCGAAGTCGGTTCATCGAGCAACAGCACGTCGGGTTTGCGCACGAGCGCTTTTGCAATCTCGATCTTCTGGCGTACCGGCAAAGCCAGATCGCGGATATACGCGCCGGGACGGACATCGCCCAGTTCGAGCTTGTCGAGCCACTCCGCCGCCTGACGTTGCGCTTCGCGCTGGCGGATGCGGCCAAACCAGCCCGTGGGTTCATACGACATGAGCAGGTTTTGCGCGACCGTCAGGTCGCGCACCAGCGTCATTTCCTGGAACGCGGTCTGCACGCCCGCCCGGTGCGCGTCTTTCGGACCGCGCATGTTCACGCTCTGCCCGAGGATCGAGATGCTGCCTTCGTCCGGCTGCATCAAGCCTGAAAGCAGCTTCACGGTCGTCGACTTGCCCGCGCCGTTCTCGCCAAGCAGCGCGTGAACGGCACCACGCCTGACCCGAAAGGACGCATTGTCCAGCGCGACGGTCGCGCCGAAGCGCTTGGTCACGTTCGACAGATCGATCGCCCAGCCGCCGTCCGCTGCCTGTGAGTGGCTCTGCATGGAACGCTCCTTAATCCGGCTTGCCGGTCAGCGCCGCGTTGAAACCCACCTCGCTCGTCTCCGCCGAATAGATGTCGGCGAACCAGCCCGGCGGCACCTTGTCCGGCATGAACGCGGTGCACCCTGCCTTCAGTTCATCGATCGAACCCGTCTTGCACAGCTTGGATTCCGCCGTCAGGACCAGCGGCAGCTTGAGCGTCACGTGCGGCGGGAAGTCCTTGCCTTCGAGTTTGCCGACAGCCATCTTCAACGCCAGCGCGCCCGAGTACGGCGGCGATCCATAGGAGATCGACCTGTACCCGATCGAGCGATACGAACCATCGCCCTTGACGGTGCCCGGCGGCAGCATCTGCACGCGGTGCCCGTTCGACGATTCACCCGCGCATGGCTTCACCTTGTCGTCGGCTATGCCGGCTTCGAGCTGCATGGACGCCGCCGTGAAGCAGCCAACCTGCATCCATAAGCCGTCGATCTTGTCCCAGCTATTGGTGGCAAGGATCTTCGACAACTCCGTCTTCGCCGTCGCCTGGCTCCACATGCCGGTGCCCTCAGCCACGATCTTGATGCCCGGATACTTCGCGAACACCGCCTTCGCGGCTTCAGTGCGCGCACGATCCACGGACGTGCCTGGCACGCCGTTGATCAGCACGATATTGCCCTTGCCATTGATCGTCTTCGCGAGCCATTCCGCCGTCACCGTACCGGCCTGGTTCTGGTCGATCGTCACGTTATGCGCGCATGGCTCGGTCACTTCGCCGTCATACGCGGCCACGATCACGCCTTTCGAGCACGCGTTCTTGATCGCGCGATTCAACGCCGTCGGTGAGATCGGATAGATCACGATAGCTTTCGCGCCCGCCTGCACCATCGAATTGATTTGCTGGATCTGCTTTTGTGCGTCGGTGCCCGCGACCTGCACTTCGAGATCGACCTTGTCTTTCAGGCCCGGCGTTGCGGACATGGCCTTGACCATGTTCGCGGCTTCGGTTTGCCAGTCATTGCCGACATAGCTCATCGACAGAAATATCTTGTATTTTTCCGCAGCCGTTGCTTGTTGCGATACTGCCAGCGTTGCGAGCAACGTGGCCCCGAGCGCAAGCCGTGCCGCCCGACGCAGGGTGTTCGTCAGCGTTTTCATGTCTTCCTCCGATGCTGCATATGGTTATATATACGTGTACTACTAACTTTCTACGTGCTTCAGACGTGCGCTTGCGGGTAATTCAATGCCTGCAGATCCCGCCACGACATTCGGATCGTGGCCAGGGATGACGAAGTCAGCGATCTGCCGGATTCGCCTGAGCGAAGCCAGTTCGGCCGCGGTCTCGTGAACGATTCCGACCGGCACGAGATCGACGATATTCTCCATGCAGCTTGCGCAGTCGCCGGCGATCAGCACCACGCCGTCAGCGGTATCGACCGCGACCGACTGATGGCCCGGCGTATGACCAGGCGTTGGCACAACACGCACACCCGGAGCGATATCGGTGATGCCGTGCACGAACTGCCAGCGGAAATAGGCAAGCGGTTCGCGGCCAATCAGGAACTCCTGATAGAACGTGGCTTGCGTGGGCAGCGGACGGCCCGCGTATTCCCATTCACTTGCCTGCACGACGAACCGCGCATTCTTGAACAGCGTATTGCCGCCGGAATGGTCGTAATGCAAATGCGTGTTGATGACAATATCGACCTCGTCCGCACTCCATCCCACGTACTCCTTCAGCGCGCGTTCGAGCCGTTCTTCCGGCGCCTGCGTGCACGGGCACACGAAATTCGATACCCAGCCCGGGTCGTGAATGCCGGTATCCACCACGATCTTCTTGTCGCCGCCGACAATTGCCGTCGACCAGACCGGCACCTTGATCTGCTGGCCGTAATACCGGCCGTATATCTGCGATGAACGATCGACAGTCAGCCATCCCGTAGGCATGGCGACCACCTTGAGCTTCTGCACAGTCACAGTGATCTCCGCCGTCAAAGGTTGAAGGATGCGTCAGAAGTTCGTGTTGTCCGCGCCCTTGAGCCCGAGCATGGCGCGCGCTTCATCTGGCGTGGCGATGTCGAGCGACAGGCCCTCTATCACCTGACGGATCTTCACGACCTGCGCCGCGCTCGATTCAGCGAGTTTCCCGGCTTCTATCCAAAGCGAATCTTCAAGACCGACGCGCGCATTCGATCCCTGCGCCACGCCGAGGGTTGCGAGTGGAATCTGATGACGTCCTGCGCCGAGTATCGACCAGACATAGTCGTTTCCAAAAAGCCGGTCAGCGGTGCGCCGCATGTGCATCAGGTCTTCCGGATGCGCGCCGATACCGCCAAGCAAACCAAACACGCTCTGCACGAAGAACGGAGGTTTCGCGAGACCGCGATCAACGAAATGCGCGAGGTTATAGAGGTGCGAAATGTCGTAGCACTCGTACTCGAAGCGCGTACCGTTCGCACCGCAAGACGTCAGGATGAATTCGATATCCTTGAACGTGTTCTTGAAGATCAGGTCGCGGCTGTTGGCCAGATGCTGGCGCTCCCAGTCGTGCTTGAACTCCTTGAAGCGGTCGAGCATGGGATAGAGGCCGAAGTTCATCGAACCCATGTTCAGCGATGCCACTTCCGGCTGGAAGTGATGTGCCGGCTTCAGACGTTCTTCCACCGTCATATGCGGGCTGCCGCCGCTCGTGATGTTGATCACCGCATTCGTTTCGGCCTTGATGCGCGGCAGGAATTGCTGGAACACGGCGGGGTCTTGCGTGGGCCGGCCGTCGACGGGGTCGCGGGCGTGAAGGTGCAGGATTGCCGCGCCCTCTTTCGCTGCGGCCAGCGCGGCGTCGCCGATTTCCTGCGGCGTGACGGGCAGGTACGGCGACATCGAAGGAGTATGGATCGCGCCGGTGGGCGCGCATGTGATGATGACCTTGCGCTTGGTAGCCATTGCTTTCAGACCTCGTGAAAAAAGACGAATGTTTAAAGCGTGTTCAAAGCACTTCGACGTTGCCGCACACCGAGATGGCCTGCCCCGAAATCCCGCTGCCGCCGGGCGAGCAGAGGAACAGCGCAGTCGCGGCGACCTCTTCCGGCGTGGTCATGCGGCGCAGCGAGATCTTGGCCAGGTAATCCTTCTCCATGTCTTCATAGGAGAGGCCGAGCTGCTGGGCGCGCGCGGAGATCACACGCTCGATGCGTGGTCCTTTTACAATGCCCGGCTGAATGGCGTTGACGCGGATGTTGTCCGGTCCGAGTTCAATGGCCAGGCTCTTCGTCAGCCCGACCACGGCCCATTTCGTCGCGGAATACGGCGTGCGGAATGCATATCCGAGCCTTCCCGCCACCGACGACAACGCGATGATCGATCCGCCCTCACGCGCCTCTTTCAGCAACGGCACGGCCCGACGCGCGAAATAGAACTGCGCGTTGAGATTGACATCGACGGTCTGTTCCCACTCGCCGACATCCATCTCATCGATACCGCCCGTCGGCCCCGCAATGCCCGCGTTGTTGATCAGCACATCGAGGCCGCCGAGTTGCGTGGCGACGTCATCGAATACACGATCCACCGCCGCCCTGTCCGATACATCCGCGAGCGTCGCGGTGATCGCGTTCAGCTCGGCGCTTTCTTCGACTTTGAGTAGCGTATCGATAGCATCCTTGCTTGCGTCGCAGACATGGACACGCGAACCGGCATCGACGAAAGCACGCGCTATCACGAGTCCGATACCCGATGCCCCACCCGTAACCAGCACGCGCAATCCCGCGTGCGGTTTCAACATTTGCAGAACCGTCATGCTTGTCTCCGTTGATGTTCTTATATTTCGTTGAGCCTTGAAAGCCTTGCTAGGCGCGTGCAGCCTCCCTGCTTTGCAGGCGGTCCTGCAAGTCAGCCGCAGCGCCGCCGATGTCTTCTTCAATACCCGCCCGCGCGCTTTCGCCATCGCCCTTCCAGAGCGCATCGACAATCTTCTTGTGCGCGGCCATCGATAACCTCATGTGCGGAATATCCGGCGCAACGAGATTCAGGAACGGCCCAATGCGCATCCACAAGTTCTGGATCGTGGCGAGCGTGAGATCGCTTGCGCCATGCGTGTAGATGGCGACGTGAAACTCGAAGTTGCTGCGCAAATATGCGGCGACATCGCCGGCTTCCACATGCGCGTGCATTGCATCGAACACGGCCTGCAGCGCGCTCAAATGTTCCTTTGTCATCCGCGAGGCCGCGCGTTTCGCGACGCACCCTTCAAGCGATATCCGTACATCTCGCAGCTCATCGAGCAAGTCGAGCGTCATGGGCGGGACCATGAGCGCGCGGCCGGGACCGTCGATCAGCGCGCCCTCGGCCTGCAGCCGTGTCAGCGCGGCGCGCACCGGCATGGTCGATGAACCCACTGCCTCCGCCACCCCGCGCAGGCTCAGCGCCTGTCCGGGCGCAAAACGCCCCGTCATGATCGCTTCGCGCAACTGGGCGTACACACGCCCTGCCATGGTCTCGCGCGCCACGAGTTCGAGCGGCAGCGGCTCGTTTGCTTCGCGCGTGGTGTCTCGCGTCGTGCCTTGTGCCATGAATTAAACAACTCCTTACGCGATCTGTGACCTGTGATCACACCTTGAGACAAAGTGTGTTGCCTCGGCGGTCCTGAGTCAACAAATAAGACGTAGGGGAAAACGCGGGTCGTGATGTGTCCATTGGATCCGGCTAGGCACAAGACGTGCAACACATGCGCTGGTTGACCCGACCTTTTCCCGCCAATCTGAAACTCCGGAGCTTTTACATGGCTACATCGACAAAGAAACCGAGCGCAGCATCTGCCGCTCTGACCACACCGACCGACCTGGGTAACGACGCACGCAAGCAAGTCGCCGAAGGCCTGACCCGGTTGCTCGCTGACGTGTTTTCTCTCTTCGTCAAGACGAAGAATTTCCACTGGCACGTGAGCGGCCCGCACTTTCGCGACTATCACCTGCTCCTCGATGACCAGGCGCAATTCGTCTACGACATGATCGACCCGATCGCCGAACGCGCACGCAAGCTCGGCGGCACGACGCTGCGTTCCGTCGGACAAATCAGCACGTTGAAGCGCCTCGCCGATAACGACGCGGACTTCGTGCCGCCTATCGACATGCTCAACGAGCTGCGCGCCGACAACGAATCGCTCGTGAAGTACATGCGCGAACTGCATGAGCTTTGCGACGACAAGGAAGATGTCGCGACGGCAAGTCTTATTGAAAACTGGATCGACCAGACAGAAGAGCGAGTGTGGTTCCTCTTCGAAGCGACGCGGTCGTAAGCACGGTACTCGCTAGCAAAGCCATCATGACGAAAAGGCGCCGACGGCGCCTTTTTTCACGCGTCGCAAATCCCGCATGCGCACATGGAATAAACCCGTGAGCACAGGCGTTTCCCAAAGCAGCTAACGACGCAACGCGTATTATCGAAACACTCGGCCGGGATCCAAGGACAGCTTTGGTCGAGCATCGTCGTGAAGTTCCATTAGTCCATAAAAACTGGAAAAACGCTCATGAAACTCAATCGCATGCTGACCGCCGCCGCCCTCTCGCTCACGCTGGCCGTACCGGCGCTCGCCTTTGCCGATACGGTCAACCTGAAAGCCGACCTCGCCGCTTCCTCGGAAGTCCCGCCGAAGGACAGCCAGGGTCACGGCAAGCTCGACGGCACGTATGACACGTCGTCCAAGCTGCTGCAATGGAAAGTGACTTACGCAGACCTGACGGGTCCGGCGAGCATGGCGCATTTCCACGGCCCGGCGCCGGTGGGCAAGAACGCAGGCGTGGTGATTCCTATCGATCCAAGCAAGCTGCCGAGCCCGATCGAAGGCAGCGCCACATTGACCGATGCACAAGCGAAGGACCTGCTCGCCGGCAACTGGTATTTCAACGTTCACACGGCGAAGAACCCGGGCGGCGAGATTCGCGGCCAGGTCGAAGCGGCGAAGTAAGCGTCACGTCTGAAAGCGGCGAGCTCAAGGATTCTCACAACGAAAGCTCGCCGCGCTATTCATGCTCCCCTTCCCCACGTACCGCGGATATCCCGGATACCGGCAAAGCGGGCGGCTACGTCCGTTCGTGGCGCTTGCGATATCGAAGCCCACCAGGGTCTCCGGCGCAATGTTTGCCGTGACCCATCTGTCCAGCGCGCCGAGTTCGTCCCAGGCCGGAATGAACACGCCGTTGCCATGCTGAAAACCCGGGACCATGTAAAGCCGCATGAACGAATCGACGATCGCCTGCCCATACTTCGCGACAAGCGACTGATAGAAAGCGATGGTCTGGTTCGGGCTGATGACTTCATCGGCGAGACCGTGCATGGTGATCAGCTTGCCGCCATGCGCAATGAACGCCGACATGTCGGGGTTCATTGCGCCGACCGTCGACGATAAATCCACCAGGCGCCCTTTGTACTCGCCGGGGTGATCCAGGTCGAAGTCGAGCGTGTTGAAGCGCAGGTCATGCGTGACGAAGTACTTCATGTAGCTGTCGCCCTGCGTGAACAGGTAGCCGTTGACATCGAAACGCGGCGGCTGCACGAGCGTAGCTGAATTGCCAAGCCCCAGCCCGCTTGAAAAGTCCACGCCCTGGAAAACGTTGTAGCCGTAATAACGGGTCACGCCGTGCGCGAGTTCGTAGGGCAGCGTGAAGCCGTCGCGCAAGGTCTCGAGCGTCGCGAGTTGCGCCTCCGACAAACAACTGTCCCGCTGCGATGGCCGCTGTCCGCCGACGCATCGCAACTGCGCAATGATCTTCGGCTCGCGTTCACGGCAGGCTTCCACATTCGCAACGATGCCGTCGAGCGCGCCGTCGAGTCCGTCGCATTCCTGCAGCACGGTTTCGACCACGCGTTTTTGCTGCGCCGGTCCGACAAACCCGCCGGGTGTCCCGTACGATGCACGCCCGACTTTCACCCCCATCAGCCGCACGCCCGAAAAATTGATGGCAGGCGCGTTTGCTATCACGCCGTCGTAGTCGTCGGGAAAACGCTCGATGACCGTGTACGCCTCGCGTCCGCCTGTCGAGCCACCCGCAAAGTAGGTCTGCTCGGGCTTGCGCCCGTAGCCCATGATGATGAGCGCCAGCGCGACATCGTGCGTCTTCTTCAAATGCCCGTAGCCGAAGTTGATGACCGCTTCGTCGTTCATCGCAAAGTCGGCGCGCCCTGAATTCCCGACGTGACCCGAGTCCGAGCCGAAGGTCGCGTAACCAATCGATAACGGAGACGCCGCCGGCGCGAACGCCGTCGGTTCCGTTCCGCTCACGATCACGCCGTTGTAACCGCCGCCGCCCATTTGCAGCGCGCGGCCATTCCAGCGCGCCGGAAGGTTCACTTCGAAGCGGATATCGGGCGTGGTGTCGAGCTGCGCCTTGATCACGCCGACGAGCCGGCAGTAATCGCCGTTGCGGTTGCGAGGCGCTGCAGCAGCAACGAACGATGCATCCGTGATGATCGCCCCGCGCGTGGGCAGTCCGATCACCGACGCGGGCACGTCCTTGCCCTGCAGTTCAGCGCAGTGCTTGACCACGTAGGAAGCAGCGCTCGCGTGAGCGCAGCACGCGAGCGAGGCGGCGAAGAGCAACAGGTGACGAAGGAGACGAAGTGTGGCTTGTGGCATCGATAAGAGGTTGATTGCCGCATACGGTGCGAGACTGTTGCCTGAAGCAGGCTTACGGCCGACGCCGCACAATATATAAGAAGCTTCTTATTGGAACGAATCCAATCCGCCGCGCGTTGTGTTTGCACAACCTTGCAAATGTTTTCCGAAGCACACGCGCTTACAACGCGATTGATCCCACGATTAGGTCTAGCCAAAAGTG
>NZ_CAXTGZ010000130.1:0-13304 GCF_964243625.1 uncultured Caballeronia sp. | reverse complement strand
CGCGCGCTCCACCAGCGGTCCGTCGAGTTTCACGACACGCCGGCGGACCGGTGCGCCAGCGGCGCGGTTGTGCTCTTCCTGCAGCAGCGTTTCGACCGCCCATCGGCCGAGTTCGTAGTTGGGCAAGACGACCGTGGAAAGCGGCGGATGGGTGTGCCGTGCAATTTCCTGGTCGTCGTAGCCGAGTATGGAAACGTCTTCTGGAACGCGTAATCCGAGTTGCTTGAGCGCCTCGATTGCACCCAGCGCCATCAGGTCGTTCGCGCAAAAAATCGCGGTCGGCGGGTTCGGTTCGCGCATCAGCGAAAGCGTCTGTTCGAAGCCCGAACCGGAGCTCCAGTCGCCTTCGCGGACGAGTTCCGGCGCGAACGGCAAGTCGGCTGTGGACAGCGCCATCCGGTATCCCTTCAGCCGGTCGCGCGCCGCGTCCTGCCACGGTTCGCCATTCACATAACCGATCCTTCGGTGCCCCGCATTCAGCAAATAGTCGGTCGCGACATGGCCGCCCGCAACCTCCGCCGGAACGACCGATGAAAGCTCTGTATCGCTTGTGTAGCAGTTCAGGAGCACGGTTGGAACCTTGGACAGCGCCGCCGGCAAGCTCACTTTACGCGTGTACACCGTCGCGTAGATCACGCCGAGCACGTTCGGATTCGTCAGCGTGGCATCGAGGACTTGCTGCTCGATTTCCGCGTTGCCATGCGTTGAATACACCGCGAGCATGCGGCCGTTTGCGAACGCCGTATCGCGTGCGCCGTCGATATTCACGACAGGATGCGGGCTCGTCGAGATTTCGTCGGCGAGATAAACAATCAGGTTCTTTTCTTCCGCTGGGACCGTGGCGTCCAGCGGTTCTCGGGTCGTCATGCGGTAGCCGAGATCCTGCGCTGCCTTCAGCACCTTGTTGCGCGTGGCGTCGGAGAACTTCGCGCTCGTTGCATTGTTCAGCACGAGCGAAACGGTCGATTGCGAGACGCCTGTCAGCTTCGCGATGTCCGTCATCGTCGGGCGGCGTTGCGTGGATTTTTTCATTTTCCGGGCCGCGAAAAAACGGCTTGTTCGATGCAATAAGACGCGATGAAGCGGTCTTTGGATGTCGCAGACGGTAGCATTAATATTTCCTGCGAGCAACGCTCCGAAACCATTGGTACGCTTGGCGTTTGATGGAATCGAGGGTGTCTAAGTGTTATTACTAATAATATTGACGACATGATGCTGGCCGTGCGATTCTTGGGGCGTGCGCTTGAGTGGCCAGAAGTGAACTCACGCGCGCCGACCGCGCCGTACGACGTGGCGCAATTCAAGGAGACGACGATGGCCCGCTACGACGAGCGCGCTCGCAATGCGCTTGCGGCAGATTTCGAGCGCGACGGTTTTGTGCTGTTGCCCGACCACTTTCCGCGCGCAACGCTCGATGCATGGCGCGCGGCATTCGAGCCGCTGTTCACGCCGCACGTTGACGAGGCTCGCGAAAAAGGCGGCAGTGGCAATCGCGGCCCGGGCCGATATTACGTGACGCTGCCGTTCGAAGGCGAGTTTGCCGACCCCGCCATTTTTTGCGATGACGACGTACTTGGCATTGTCGAACGTATCGCAGGTCCGGACCCGGTGATGTGCCAGCTCGCCACCGATACCCCCGTGCGCGGTTCCGACTTCCAGGACTGGCACCGTGACACGCCGCCTTTGTTCGATGGCGTCCCTGAAACGCCGTCGTTTCAACTGGCGGTCAATTTCCCGCTCGTCGACGTCGATGATCAGAACGGTTCGCTGGAAACGACACGCGGGACGCACCGCATATCGCGGGAAGATGCGCTCGCCGGCCTGGCCGACGGCAAATTCCCTTCCGAACGCGTGCCCATGAAACTGGGCGACGTGATGATTCGCGATGTGCGCGGTGTGCATCGGGGGACACCCAATTTCACCGATAACCCTCGGCCGATGGTCGTTATCGGCTATAGCCGTTCGTGGTATTTCCGGCCGGAGGTTCAGGTTCAAGTGCCGCGTTCGACATTCGAATCGCTTCCGCCGCGCGCAAAACGATTGCTCCGATACAACCCGCAAGTCGACCGGACGCCGCGCAGCTTCGACGAAAGCTACCAGCGGTTCGCATATTGAACGCCGACCGGGCCGTACAGAGGGCAGATGATCCGGCGCTGATCGAGCTTCGCGCGGGAAACAGGCGGGCGTCGATCGCGCCGCATATCGGCGGGGCGATTGCTGCGTTTTATGACCTGACCGACCAGGGCGAGCGGCTGCATTGGCTGAGGCCCGCGTCGCCCGAGGCGCTTGCCGCGCGCAATCCGCTTGGCATGGCGAGCTTTCCGCTGCTGCCGTATTGCAACCGTCTGCGCGACGCGCGGTTTGTCTTCAATGGCGAGACCGTGGATCTTTCGCGCGATGGCAACGCCTTCGATCACGCGTTGCATGGTCACGCGTGGCGCCGGCCGTGGAGCGTGGGCGGGACAACGGCAAACGCGGTTGAATTGAGCCTCACGCACGCGCCGGGCGATGAATCGGCGCATCACTGGCCGTATCGGTACGAAGCAACGCAGCGCATCGAACTCACCGACGCCGGGGAATTGCTGGTCACGCTATCCATCCACAATCTTGCCGATAAACCCATGCCCTTCGGCATGGGCCACCACCCGTACTATCCACGCACGCCCCTGACGCGCATCCACACCGGCGTCCGCGCAATGTGGCACGCAACGCCGGACCTCCTGCCCACGTTTCTGGGCGCGCATGAAAGCGCGGGAATGCTGGCATCGAACGAAGGAATGGCCGCCGATGCCTTCGACCTCGATAACAATTTTGCCGGCTGGTCGAGGTCCGCGACGATCGCGTGGCCGGACGAAAACCGCAGTGTCACTCTCACCGCCGACGCCATGTTCGCCCACATGGTCCTGTACGCGCCCGCCGCGCACCCGGATTTGCTGTGCGTGGAACCGGTATCGAATACGGTGGATTTCCTGAATCTGGACGTGCCGCAGGAGGACATCGGCGGCGGCGTCCTGCAACCCGGAGAACGCGTTCAGGCGAGTTTTGGATGGCGACCATACTCCGGCACACATCAGCGTTGACCCACTTTCCCGGTATCATCTCGAAATTATCCGCGCGCTCGATTCATTGGGCGTGCTAGAACATACGAGAATCTCAAAATTGAGGGGAAAGGCATCATGAACATCACCGACGGGGCACTGGGCGACTCTGGACTTCCCCGCCGGGTGTTGCTCGTCGACGATAGCGTCGATGCAGCGGAAGCCATGTCCATGCTGCTCGAAACGCTGGGCCACGAAGTTCGCGTGATGCACGACGGCCCGAGCGCCCTCGCAATGGTCGATGAATTCGCGCCCGAAGTCGTGATCCTGGATATCGGCTTGCCGGGAATGAACGGCTTCGAGGTGGCGCGCGACCTGCGCACGCGCGACGTGACGAAGTCAGCGTTGTTGATTGCCCTGACGGGTTACGGCGCCGACAGCGACCGTCAGAAGGCGCATGACGCCGGTTTCGACCATCATCTGGTCAAACCCGTGTCGTTCACGGCAATAGAAACCGTGATTATCGATAAATTTTCGCAGGCTTAAAAAAGCCTCACTCCACTCGCAGCTTCGCCATATATGGCAGGTGGTCGGACAGCCACGCGGTGTCTTGCGTCGGCGTGATCCATTCGACCGGTTTCATGCCGCGAACGAACATCTTGTCGAGCGCGAGCGCCGGTGAAAAGGCCGGGTAGGTGCGCCCCGATTCCCCGAGCATGGTCGCCACTTCGCTCATGCCGAGTTCGGCGAAAAGCGGCACTGAATCGTTGCGCCAATCGTTGAAATCGCCGGCCAGGACCAGCGGCCCTTCGGGCGCTTCCTTCTGGATCCACAACGCGATCCAGTTCATCTGGCGCAATCGCGCGGCGCGCGTCAGCGCCAGATGCGCGCACAGCAGCGTGACCGAACGTCCGGCGAATGTGGCGCGCGCGACCAGCAAACCGCGCCGCTCGAACCGGTGCGCCGAGATATCCCAGCGTCCGCCCAGATCCAGCGGATGCGGCGAAAGTATCGCGTTGCCGTGCCGCCACGATGGCTTGAACACGTTCTGCCCGAGCGCGATCTGCAAATCGAGCGAAGTCGCGATTTCGGTCGCCTGGCAATGCCAGAGGTCGTTGGCGGGAGCGTCGAGCGGATTGCCGAAGCTCGCCGCCAGCACGGGTTGCGGCATCCGGCGCGCCATGGCTTCTTGCAGGAAATAAGCATCGGCCCGGGTGGATTGCACCCAGCGCTGCATCGCGCTCCATGCCTGGAGACCGAGCGGCGAGCGGCCCTTGTGCAAGTTCCAGCTCACGGCCACGAAGTCGGGGATTTCGCGAGTGGAAGGAATGCCGGAATTGATGTGTTCTGGATTTCGCATGCGATCAGTGTGTTGCCCTTACTGCGCAGCCGTTGCGAGCGTTGCGCGGACTTTGTAGGTGAGCGTCGGGTTTTTATCGACGATTTGCCACGTTGACCATTCGCCCGGCTTCAGCACGAGTCCGGGGTGCGCGGCGTTGACCTGACGCGGCTGCGGCGGCAGCTTGCAGCCCGCAACGGTCACGGGCGCCGAGCTGTCCTGCAGGGTTTCCTGGGCATCGATCTGAAGCGTGATGTCGTCGGCGTTGGCGTGGACGGGCGAGAGCGTCAGGGTGCGCTGCAGGTCGATATCGCCTGCCGGTTTGTCTGCGCAACCTACGTTGTTCTTGACTACATGGTGATGGGTGTCGGTGCGGGCCTGCCCGACGGCGGTCGTGCCCGTAAAGCTGTCGATCTGCTGGCCGTCCTGCAAGACCTGCAATTCCCACTTCACCGACTGCGGCGGCGCGTTTTGCGCGAGAGCGCTGAAAGGTGCTGCGACTGCAGCGCAAAAAAACAACGCGGCCGTTTGGTGTTTCAACATATGAGCTTTTCTCCTGATCCCTTTCTGTTCCGGGCGTCTCGCCCGTTCGTTCGATCCGGGTAGCTGTTTTTCGACATGCGTGCTGCCTGAGCGTTCGGCGCGCAAAAGATACTTGCGGCCAATGGCGCCAATTACAAACTGAAACGTGGGCCGCCATTGCTGGAACCAGCGTGGCGTCTGCCGACGCACGTTTCGCACCCGCTCAACCCGACGATCATACAAGCGGAACGCCTCATCTGCTTGACGCTGTCGCAATAACCCCGATTGGCAGCAACCCCCCGCGAGTGCTCGCTTGCGTGCCGTTTTATGGCCGATAAACTGAATTTGCCGACCATCAAAACGGGGAAACGCAATGAGCACCGCCGTAGTCAGACAGGAACTCGCCGTGGCATCGTTCAGCAAGGTCTACGACCTGGACGAAGTCGAAACCGCATTGAACGACCTGAGCGAAGGCGGCAGCGAAGCCCTGCGCTCAACCTACGAAAAAATGCTCAAAGCCGGCAATCTGCGCTTTTGCGTGAAGCCGAACCGGATGCCGTCCATCGACGATCTGGTGGCGGATCTGCCGAATTTCGCGGAACCGTTGAACGATATCCGCAAGCAAATCGCGTTGTGTCTCGAAACCGAGGACAGGCTCGAACTGATGCCAATGCTGTTGCTGGGCGACCCTGGCATCGGCAAGACGCATTTCGCGAAACAGCTTGCTCGTTTGCTCGGCACGTCGTGCCATTACCTCGCAATGAGTTCCCTGACCGCCGGCTGGATCCTTTCGGGCGCGTCGTCGCAATGGCGCAACGCCAAGCCGGGCAAGGTGTTCGATGCGCTCGTCAACGGCAGCTACGCAAACCCGGTCATGACGGTCGACGAAATCGACAAAGCCACCGGCGACGCCCAATACGATCCGCTCGGCGCGTTGTACGCGCTGCTGGAACACGATACGGCGAAGAGTTTTATCGATGAATTCGCCGAAATTCCGATCAACGCGGGCAACGTGGTGTGGATCGCGACGGCGAATCAGGCAAACACGATCCCCGAACCGCTGCTCAATCGCATGAATGTGTACGAGATCGCGCCGCCGGATCGCGATGGCGCGCGCCGTATCGCTCAATCGATCTATCACGAGATCCGCAGCGCGCACGCCTGGGGCGCGCGCTTCCCGGAAACACTCGGCGATGCGCCGCTCGACGCGCTGACGAAAGCCTCGCCCCGTGAAATGCGGCGCGCGATGCTG
The DNA here is from genome assembly GCF_964243625.1 of uncultured Caballeronia sp. NCBI lineage: Bacteria > Pseudomonadati > Pseudomonadota > Betaproteobacteria > Burkholderiales > Burkholderiaceae > Caballeronia > uncultured Caballeronia sp. The sequence continues at coordinate 7,153 of NZ_CAXTGZ010000130.1, read as the reverse complement.
AATGGTTTCGGCAATGCGCGCATCGACAACCGGCACGAAGTCCAGGCAAAAGACATTGAACTGGCTAACGGCAGCCGCAAGAAAGCGATCGGATTCTGACCAGGCGGATTTATTGAAATCTGCAAAAAGTGGTCGAAATATGGCCTGAAACTGTCAAATTTCTGGCAAAACGGCCATCTTTCCTGAAATTGAGCTGATTGTTTCGGAAAATGATACGAGTTTCGGCGAGTCCCGATCGGTAATTGTGTTTCTCGCAACAAATGCAGCAACAACGCATCGAGCCCGGGCTCGCCTAGAATGAAGAGATGGACAGGATCGAATGTGTGGTGATTGGCGCAGGTGTGGTCGGCCTTGCTGTCGCGCGAGCGATGGCGGCGCGCGGCCGCGAGGTGATCGTGCTCGAAGCGGGCGAAGCGGTCGGGATTGGCACGAGTTCGCGCAACAGCGAAGTGATCCATGCGGGGCTGTACTACCCGCGCGGATCGCTGAAAGCCGAGTTGTGCGTGCGAGGCCGCGCGATGCTCTACGAGTATTGCGATGCGCACGGCGTGCCTTACAACCGTTGTGGCAAATTGCTGGTTGCGACCGCGCGCAACCAGTTGCCGCAGCTCGCCGCAATCCAGCAGAAAGCCGTGGAAAACGGCGTCCTGGATCTGGTCCGTGTGAGCGGCGCCGAGGCGATGGCGCTCGAACCGCATCTTCACTGCGTGGAGGCGATGCTTTCGCCGCAGACGGGGATTATCGACAGCCATCAGTTCATGCTCGCGCTTCAAGGCGACGCCGAACGCGATGGCGCGACCGTGGCGTTCCATACGCCGGTGACGCAGATCGATGCGCGCGACCGGTGTTTTATCGTGGAGACGGGTGGCGATGCGCCTTTGCGATTCCAGGCCGATTGTGTGATCAACAGCGCCGGCCTGTTCGCCAATGACATTGCGCGGCGGATTCGCGGGCTGGATGCGCGCCATGTGCCGCCGCTTTACTTCGCGAAGGGAAACTACTTCAGCGTGAGCGGACGCACGCCGTTTGACCGCCTGATCTACCCGATGCCGAACGAGGCCGGACTTGGCGTTCATCTCACCATCGATATGGGCGGGCAGGCCAAGTTCGGGCCGGACGTCGAGTGGATCCAGAAGATCGACTATTCCGTCGATGCCCAGCGCGCCACCGGCTTTTACGCCGCCATTCGCGCCTATTGGCCCGATCTGTCCGATGACGCCTTGCAACCCGCCTATGCGGGAATCCGGCCGAAGCTTTCCGGGCCCGGCCAGCCCGCCGCCGATTTCATCATCCAGGGACGCGCGGCGCACGGCGTGGCGGGGCTCGTGAATCTGTTCGGTATCGAATCGCCGGGGTTGACGGCTTCCCTGGCGATCGCGGAGAAAGTCGCGAGGATGCTGAGCGTTTCTTGACGCCTTCGGAGTTTCTTATCTCCGCCATTTGAGTGATGCCGTGCCGCGCCCCGTTGCTATGCTCTTGGACATCGCCGTCGAAAAGAACGGCGTCCCCCAATACACAGAACCCTGGAGCACATCAATGAAATCCACCCGACGTACTTTCCTGATCTCGAGCATTGGCATGGCATCGGCGCTGGCGGTCTCGCGCACGGCCTTCGCCGATCCGGTCAAGCTGCCCGAAACAGATCCCATGGCGAAGAGCCTCGGCTACAAGGAAGACGCCGCCACCGTCGACAAGTCCAAGTTCCCGCGCTACGCGGCCGGCCAGGACTGCGGCAATTGTTCCTTCTACCAAGCGAAGGCGACCGACGCGTACGCTGCATGTCCGATGTTCGCGGGCAAGCAAGTGGCATCGAAGGGATGGTGCAACGCTTATAACAAGCGAGCCTGATTCGGCTGAAGCATCGTATAGATGGAAAGCTGACCCCGGCGTAAGAAGAAAAAGCCGTTCGCTCATCGAGCGGAACGGCTTTTTTTCATTCTGCAGACAACACATGGCTGATCAGTTCGCAGCCTTGCGCTCCAGTCCCGCCTTCACCAGCAAATCGGCGAGCGCTTCGCTCATGCCGCCTTCGTGCTGGGTTGCGTGTTCTTGCAACTGCTTGACGAGATGGCTGTCCAGCTTGCACGCGAACGGAACCAATCCCTTTTCCTGATCCAGACGACGCTGTTCACGCTTGTCGAGCTTCGGCTCGGGGGGCACGCCAAAGCGCGCCGCGTTGCCTTGCTTCAGTTCGTTGGCGAGCTTGAGCGCCTTGTTTTTTTCGAGGTCGAATTTTTTCACGCGTTTTTCCTGAAGCAATGGAGACACAAAGGCCGAGGCGCGTATTGTACGCAGGTCCCGGGTTTGCCCGGGTTTGCCCCGTTCGCTCGCTAGCCCGGGGCCGGAACCGGCGGCGCGCCGGCTTCACCGTCCATCAGGTCTTCGATGCGCGCCCGCATCCGCTTCCAGTGCGAGCCTTCCCAGAACACCCGCCGGCAGACATCGCAGGTGACAAAGCGTGTATGGCGCTCAAGCACGCCGTCGGGCACGCGGTCACTGACTTCGTCGGCGCTTGCGCGGCGCAACGGCGCGTTGCACATCAGGCACAGCCGGAAAGGGCGCACGTGTTGCGCAAGCCCAAGCCGCACGGCGACTTCGCGCCATTGCGCATCGGGTTGCAGCGCACGCACGTAACAGCCGTGGACCAGCGTGCGGCGCTTGAGCAATTCGCGATCGCGCGTGAGCACCACGCGATGTTCGTCGAGCGCGAGCTGCTCGATTTCATCGTCGGGGAAATGGTTGTCATAGCGTGTGTCGAAACCCGCGAGCCGAAGCCGTTGCGCGAGCGCGCCAAGATGGGCATCGGCTATAAACCGCAGCGTATCGAGCCGCAACGGCGCACGCAGAAGCTGAGCGGTATCGAGCGAACGCGACACGGCGCCGACCGGATGGACATCGATGAAATCGCCTTCCTCGACCGCCTCGTCAAAGCGCACCGGCGCGCCATTCCGTAGAATCAGCGCAACTTCCGTATGGGGCACGCCGAGTGCTTCGATCATGTGCTTCGTGGTCGAAGCCGCCGGACACCCGCAGGCAAACACCCGGTCGCGCTGCGCTCGCGCCAGGAACTCATTCAACTCCCGATGAAAACGGAACGTGGCAGTCGTCATGGTTTCGAGTATCGCATCGGTTCGACGCGTTTGCTTTGGCAAGCACATCACAAAGGAGCAGGACATGGATATCGGCTTTATTGGAATCGGCGGAATGGGCAGCGCGATGGCGTTGAACGCGCTGAAGGCGGGCCACACGGTACGCGTCTGGAACCGTTCGCCCGATGCAACCAGACCGCTCGCCGACGAAGGCGCGACCGTGGTGGCGTCGCCGGAAGAAGCTTTCGCGGGCGACGCCGTGTTCTCCATGCTCGCCGACGACGCCGCGTTGCGCGCCGTCCTGATCGACAGCGGTCTGCTCAAGCGCGCGCCCAAAGGCATCGTGCACGCGAACATGGCGACGATCTCGGTCGCGCTCTGCGAGGAACTTGCTGCCCTGCACGCGCATCACGGCGTGGCATATGTCGCGGCGCCCGTGCTCGGACGGCCGGACGTGGCGGCGGCGGGAAAGCTGAATATCATCGCGGCCGGCGCCGATGATGCAATCAACCGAGTGCAGCCCGTATTCGATGTCATCGGACAAAAGACCTGGCGCGTCGGCGCCACGCCACAGCACGCGAACGTGTTCAAACTCGCGGCAAACTTCATGCTGGCATCGGCTATAGAAACGACATCCGAAGCGGCTTCACTGGTGACCGGGCACGGCATCGACCCGCACACGTTCCTGGATGTCATCAGCAACACGCTGTTCCCGGGTCCGGTCTATCAGGGCTACGGCCGCATGATTGCCGATAACCGCTACGAACCCGCGTTGTTCAAGGCGCGCCTCGGTTTGAAGGACGTCCGTCTCGCGCTTGCCGCCGGCGACGCGGTCAACGTGACGCTGCCGGTGGGCAGCCTCGTGCGCGACAACCTGATCGAGGCGCTTGCTCACGGCGACGGCGACAAGGACTTCGCGGTGCTCGGCAAAGTCGCTGCGCGGCGGGCAGGAAGGAAGGTGTGATTTTTGCTCAGCGATAAAAACAGGTGGCCGTCGCATCCGCAATAAATAACGACAATGCGCGGCAACGTTCCGTATACTTGGCGCGCCGTTCGCCTTCTGGTTCCGGGTGGTATCGAACCGGGAAGCATTCGGTGGCGCACAGACACACGGACACGCCGCGCGCAGGCTGCGACAAGCCCTTGCGAGCGTAAAAAAAGATGATGCGGAGACAGGACAGCGACCATATGAAAAGCACTCTTCGGGGTCTTATGTTCATGGTGGCATCGGCGGGCATTGGCGTGCTTTGCCTGAACATGCCCACATTCGCCCTCGCCGACGATACCCCCGCGCCCTGCAGCGCGCTCAAGCGCATTGTCGCGGCCGCGCCGGGCGGATTCTCATCCGTGCAACCCGGCGACGCCAATACCGTCGCCCAGCCTTACGGCCAGGACGCGCAATGCGCGGCGAAGGGCGGCACGCTCACTTGTACATGGACCAAAGCAGCCGATTCAGGCTCGACGAAGGACGCGTTGCAAGCGGTCGCGGCGGACATCGCGTCGTGCCTGCCGGAAGCCACGCACGATCAGAATTCGGCGGCGCGCCAGCATTTTTATATCGGCGAGCGCGGGCAACGCACGCAGATCACGGCGACGACGGCTGGCTCGGGCAAGTTGTCGCTCGCGGTATCGGGCAAATAAGGCAAACAGGGGACTGTCATGACCAAGCGTGTTCTCATAGCCGATGACGACGACGACGCCCTGAGCTGTCTCGCCAGCTTGCTGACCGGCCTCGGCCATCAGGTCGCGCAAGCGTGTTCCGGCATGCAGGCGCTGGATGTAGCGCGGCAATTCGGGCCGGAGGTTGTGATCCTCGACCTCGGCATGTCGCCGATGGACGGCCTTTCCGCCGCCCGCGCATTGCGCGCCTTGCCGGATGGCGCGTCCATGCTGCTGGTCGCGCTGACCGGCTGGGGCCAGCCACAACATCATGAAATGACGCAGGAAGCCGGCTTCGATGTCCATCTGATCAAGCCGGTTTCGATCGATCAGTTGGGTTTTATCCTGTCGATGACGCAGCCCTGAGTGTTGTATCTGTAAGACACATGGCGAAGGAGATGTTGCGCTGCACCAATGGTTCCGGTACAGTGGACTTGTCTCCTCCATGTCTCCACTGATATGGATTCAGCCCGCCAATCATGCGCGGGCTTTTTTTTGCCTGCGTTTTTGGCGCGGCCCCCGCAATGCCATCGCGCTGACGCGCAAGCGCATTAAAATGGCGTTTTTACCGCGCATCGGCAGGACCGATTCAACGCCCGCCGCGCGACCGAACCAGCGAGATCAAGATGACCACCAAAGTATTTGTCGACGGACAGGAAGGCACCACCGGCCTGAAGATTTTCGAGTATCTGTCGGCGCGGCGTGACGTCGAGATCCTGCGTATCGATGACGCGCGCCGCAAGGACGTGGAAGAGCGCCGCCGGCTGATCAACGCGTCGGACGTGACGTTCCTGTGCTTGCCGGACGTGGCGTCGCGCGAATCGGTGTCGCTGGTGAATGCGGATAACCATCGCACGGTGATGATCGACGCCAGCACGGCGTTTCGCACGCAGGACGACTGGGCGTATGGCCTGCCCGAACTGATGCCCGCCCAACGCGAACGCCTGCGCTCGGCGAAGCGCATTGCCGTGCCGGGATGCCATGCGTCGGCGTTTTTGCTCGCCATGAAACCGCTGGTTTCGAGCGGCCTCGTTTCCGCCGATTTCGCGGCGCAAGCGTATTCCATCACGGGCTACAGCGGCGGTGGCAAGAAGATGATCGCGGAATTCGAGATGGCCGGCAATCCGAAGCTGATGAGCCCGCGTCCTTACGCGCTGGGCCTGACGCACAAGCATCTGCCGGAAATGGCCGTGCGCTCGGGGCTGAAGCGTGCGCCGGTTTTCACGCCTATCGTGGGTAACTTTTTGAAGGGCCTGGCGGTCACGACTTACTTCTCACCGGAGCAACTGACGCGCGCCGCGAAGCCGCAAGATGTGCAATCGCTCTTCGCCGAGTATTACGCCAACGAACCGTTCGTGCGCGTGCTGCCGTTCAATGCGGACAGCAATCTCGACGATGGTTTCTTCGATGTCCAGGCCAACAACGACACCAACCGCGTCGACCTTTTCGTCTTCGGCAACGACGAGCATTTTGTCACCGTCGCACGTCTGGACAACCTGGGCAAGGGCGCATCGGGCGCGGCGATCCAGTGCATGAATCTCGCAATCGGCGCCGACGAAGCAGCGGGACTGATCGCTTGATGTAACTCTGCTGAACGCCCTGCGCATCCGTCAGGAAAAGCCGGTTTCTGCCCTCGTGCGAAACCGGTTTTTTTACGTCCACACATTTCTCGCCAATTACTCCATAGGGAATCTCCTAATTTATTTACGAACGTTCGTTCGTCAATGATTACGCGTTTTCGCGCTCAAAGCTTCTTCGTTTTGCTTTTCGGCTAAACAGAAATTCTCCTGACTGAGGTCTAAACGAATTTTTGTTTCAATACGTCGCGTGCGCCTTGCCAGTCAAGGCGCTCCGGAAGAGCGGTTGTTTGAATTGCCGCTTTTGGACGTTTTCAGCCGATCGCCAGAAGAAGGTCAACGCGAAATGACAGCGTAAAACTAAATGAGGGAGACAGCGGTATGCCGTATGCCATTTCGAAAGGACTCGCGCTCGCACTTGCGGCCGCCCCGTTGTTCATTGCGTGCGGCGGAGGCAAGGCCGACGACCCGGGTCCGATCAACACGCCGCAATGTTCCGGCGCAAGTTGTGGCACGCAGGGTGCGCCGGGCGTCGGCGCGGGCGCGGCGCCCTTGTGCCCGGCCAACGCGGATATTGTCGCCAATACGTATCTGGGCGGCGCGGGCAGCGGCGAGATCGTGAGCCTGAACATCGATGCCGTGAACATGAAGTACACGCTCAAATGGCTCGAATCGCCCATACCGCTCGTCACCGGCACCGTCAATCCAACGCGCAAAGGCACGACCATCGTGGGCGCGGTGGTTCATCCGCCGGCGGGAACGTTGCCGACCGCCGAGCAAACGCGTTGCGCGTTCGTGCTGACTCCGGGCGGCGGACAGGCATCGGAT
>NZ_CAXTGZ010000129.1:0-13309 GCF_964243625.1 uncultured Caballeronia sp. | reverse complement strand
AAACGATGTCATAGAGACGCAAGCATGATCGGTGTGCTTTGTGCGAGGGAGCGTCCGCGAGCTTTGGCGGTGGCCGGGGAGAAGCGCTGCATGAACGGGAGGTCTTGTTCATTGCTTCCTCGCAGTGCATCAATTCCTGACAGCGTTCCCTGAGGCATCACTAAAGGTGTGAATGGCAGCCGCGTAGCTTCAAAGGAAAAGCATGAGTGTCTGGTATAGACCGTCCGTGAATGCAGGTCAAGATCCGATATTCCGGCAAGCAATTCACTGGTCAAGCGCTTTTCTCTTTTATCGTAATGTTAATGTAATTCATTGGGCAATTATTCTCAATGCTCTTTGTGCGCGCCGCTTTTCGGGCTTGGATGTCGACGAACAACTTCATCCGCTGCGTTATGTGGACTCCCAATCACACGATCGAGTACGCGCATCGTTATTGTTCGGGCCTTCAACGTATCGAGTCGAACGTTTGGAGTTCGCTGCAGATCCATGTAATTTGGATACCGAAATATCCATCAATTTCCGTCTAAGGGTGATTGCTGCCAAGCGCCATTAGAAGCGGTTCCCGGCGAAAGGCGATCCCTGATCGGCCCGATTCGAAAATGGCAAAACTGCCAGCTTCGCATTGTTCTGACTATGTACACTCCGCCAGTCGAGGTTTCTATCGGTGAGAGGTTCATATGGTTCAGTCCGAAACGAAGTAGCGCACACACGAAGTTTTTTAGTGAGTGCGTTTGGCCGCTGCAGAGTTGTTTTCGTTTGTGTACATTCGCGCATCGTCCTGGCGTTGGTGAATCCAATGGTTTGAACGATGCCTTGATTTCAGTTTGCCTTTTCGGGGAGGGATTTTGAAAGGCAGACGAAAACTACAATCTCCGCTCGACTGACATTTATGATGCTCGAGATTCCTGGCAAGTCGAAACCTAGCTCGGTAAGGTTCGCTCGTAGCTGTACCGTCTGCCGTCATGATGAAAACGATCCTACCCGGCGTACTGTCCGGGCCACGCGAATGAATGCGGCCGCTCTGCGCCGATTGCCGCGCGAGGCGGCATCACGGCGCCCGGTGCAACCCCAAGTCCTGGAATTCTCATGCTTGCCCTAGTACGCATCGCTCTGCGGCGGCCCTATACGTTTGTCGTCCTGGCGATCCTTATCCTGATCATCGGACCGCTTTCGGCGTTGCGCACACCAACCGATATCTTTCCCGATATCCGCATTCCCGTCATCAGCGTCGTGTGGCAATACACGGGTCTGCCGCCCGATCAAATGGTTGGACGAATCACGTCACCGTTCGAGCGCTCGCTGACCACGACCGTGAACGACATCCAGCACATTGAAGCAGAGTCGGTGAATGGCTTCGGGATCATCAAGATCTTCTTCCAGCCGGGTGTCAACATCAGCAATGCGAATGCGCAGGTGACCGCCGTTTCGCAGACGCAGTTGCGCCAACTGCCGCCGGGCACCACGCCGCCTTTGATCCTGAACTACAACGCATCGACGGTACCGATCATCCAGCTTGCGCTGTCGGGCAAGGGACTCTCTGAACAAAACCTGGGCGACCTCGGGCTGAATCAATTGCGTCCGGCGCTGGTCACCGTTGCAGGCGCTTCGATACCGTACCCGTTCGGCGGCAAGACCCGTCAGGTGCAGATCGACATCAATCCGGCGGCCCTGCAAGCGCGCGGTCTGTCCGCGCAGGACGTCGCGAATGCGCTTGCAAGCCAGAACCTGCTGACGCCTATCGGCACGGAAAAGATCGGCGATCACGAATACACGCTGCAGCTCAACAACGCACCGTCCGCAATCAAGGCGCTCGGCGACCTGCCGATCAAGGCAGTGAACGGCACGACTGTCTATATCCACGACGTCGCCAACGTCCGCGACGGCAGCCCGCCGCAGACGAACATCGTGCACGTGGACGGCAAACGCTCGGTGCTGATGTCGATCCTGAAGAACGGCTCCGTATCCACACTCGGGATCATCGACGGGATCAAGCAGCATGTGATCGATGCAAAACCTTCCTTGCCCGATGCGCTGCAAATCGCGCCGATCGGCGACCAGTCGTTGTTCGTGCGTGCGGCCATCAGCGGTGTGGCGCGCGAAGGCGTGATCGCGGCGGCGCTTACCAGCCTGATGATCCTGCTGTTCCTCGGAAGCTGGCGTTCGACGGTGATCATCGCGACCTCGATCCCGCTTGCGATTCTCGGTTCCATCGCGACCTTGTCGGCGCTCGGCGAGACGCTCAACATCATGACGCTGGGCGGACTCGCGCTCGCGGTGGGGATTCTGGTCGACGACGCGACGGTGACCATCGAAAATATCAACTGGCACCTGGAGCAGGGCAAGCAGGTTGAAGAGGCCATTCTCGATGGCGCCGCGCAGATCGTCACGCCGGCGTTCGTTGCGCTCTTGTGCATTTGTATTGTGTTCGTGCCGATGTTCTTCCTGAACGGCGTTGCGCGCTTTCTCTTCGTGCCCATGGCCGAGGCCGTGATCTTCGCGATGATCTCGTCGTTCATCTTGTCGCGCACGCTCGTTCCCACGATGGCGAAGTATTTGCTGCATCCGCACGACCTCAGCGAAGACGCGCATGAGAAAAAGCGGCCGGGACCTTTGGGACGCTTCCAGCAAGGTTTCGAGCGCCGCTTCGAGAAGGTGCGCGCGGGGTATCACAGCCTGCTCGAACTGGCGCTGAACCATCGCGCGCCGTTCGTGAGTTGCTTTCTCGGCTTCGTGCTGGTTTCGTTCGCGCTCGTGCCTTTGCTGGGCCGCAACTTTTTCCCGGCGGTGGACGCGGGGCAGATCCTGTTGCACGTGCGTGCGCCAGTTGGTGTGCGTGTCGAGAAGACTGCGCAGATCTTCGCGGACGTGGAAGCGTCGATCCGGCAGATCATTCCGCCCAACGAACTCAGCACGGTCGTCGATAACATCGGCCTGCCGGTGAGCGGTATCAACCTCGCGTACAACAATACGGGGACCATCGGCTCGCAAGATGGCGACATCCAGATCGCGCTGAACGAAAACCATCATCCAACCGATGACTACGTAAGGCAGATGCGCGAGAAACTGCCGCGGCTTTATCCCGGTGTGACGTTCTCGTTTCCGCCCGCGGACATCATCAGCCAGATCCTGAACTTCGGCTCGCCCGCGCCGGTCGACTTGCAGGTTCGCGGCAACAATCTGCCTGCCAACTTCGCCTACGCGAACCGCCTGCTGCGCGAGATCCGCCGGATTCCAGGCGTCGTCGATGCGCGCATCCAGCAAGCGCAAAATTCGCCGACCTTCAACGTTGACGTGGACCGCACGCGTGCGCAACTTCTCGGCATCAACGAACGCGATGTGACGAACAGCCTGGTGGTGAATCTCGCGGGATCGAGCCAGGTTGCGCCGACGTTCTGGCTGAATAACGCGAACGGCGTGTCATACCCGATCGTGATGCAGACACCGCAATACAGCCTTGATTCGCTCGCGTCGCTGCAGAACCTGCCGATCACATCGAGCCTGCAAAGCAGCGGCCAGATCCTCGGCGGCTTGGCCACCGTGCAGCGCACGAACACCAACGCGGTCGTGAGCCAGTACAACATCCAGCCGATGGTCGAGATCTTCGCGACCACGCAGGACCGCGATCTCGGTGCGGTTGCAGCGGATATTCAACGCGTCGTGCAGGACAATGCGGGTACGCTGCCTAAGGGTTCTTCGGTGGCCTTGCTCGGCCAGGTGCAGACCATGAACAGCGCGTTTGCCGGCATGCTGTTCGGGCTGCTGGGCGCGGTCGTGCTGATCTATCTGATTGTCGTGGTCAACTTCCAGTCGTGGGCCGATCCGTTCGTGATCGTCACCGCGTTGCCCGCCGCGCTCGCGGGCATCGTCTGGATGCTGTTTGCAACGCACACCACGCTGTCCGTGCCGGCGCTGACCGGCGCGATCATGTGCATGGGCGTGGCGACCGCGAACTCCATTCTTGTCATCAGCTTCTGCCGCGAGCGTCTTGCCGAGCACGGCGACCCGTTCAAGGCGGCGCTCGAAGCTGGGTTCACCCGCTTCCGGCCGGTGCTGATGACCGCGCTCTCCATGATCATCGGCATGGCGCCGATGGCGCTCGCGCTGGGCGAGGGCGGCGAACAGAATGCACCGCTTGGCCGCGCCGTGATTGGCGGCCTGATTTTCGCCACCACCGCGTCGCTGCTTCTCGTCCCGGTGATCTTCTGCATCATTCACTCGCGCCCTGGCCGCGCGATTGCCCCGACACCCGTCACGGGAGGTCCTGCTCATGTCGTCTGAACCTGTTATCAATACTCCGCCCGTGCCGCGCCGACGACTTGTCGTGATCGCCGTAGTGGGGGTTGCGATCGCGTTGATCGTTGTCGCCGCCGGCGTCACGCTGCGTGCCGTCGATGCCCGTAACCTCAAGACCTGGACCGCCGCGCAAACGGTCCCGACCGTGACGGTGATTCATCCGGTCAGTGCCTCGAACGGGCCGACGCTCGATCTGCCTTCGCATCTCGAGGCGTATTCCCGTGCACCGCTGTTTGCGCGCGTGAGCGGTTATCTGAAGTCTTGGAGTGTGGATATCGGCGCGCCGGTCAAGGCCGGGCAACTGCTTGCGGTCATCGAGTCGCCCGAGCTCGATCAGCAGTTGCTTCAGGCGCGTGCCGACCTTGCAAGCGCCCAGGCGAATTCGGCGCTTGCCGGAACGACCGCGAAACGCTGGCAGGCGCTGCTTGGTTCGGACTCGGTCGCGCAACAGGAAGTCGATGAACGCACCGGCGACTACACCGCGAAGAAAGCCACGGTTGCGGCTGCGCAGGCCAACGTGGACCGCTTGCTCGCAACCAAGGGTTTCGAGCGGATCGTCGCGCCGTTCGACGGCGTCGTCACCGCCCGCGATACGGACGTGGGCGCGCTGATCAACGCGGGCAGCGGCGGTATCGGGCAGGAGCTGTTCGTGGTGTCCGACGTCAAGAAACTGCGGGTGTATGTGCAGGTGCCGCAGAGCTACGCGCCCGACGTCCGCAGTGGCACCACCGCAACGCTCACCGTGCCGGAGTATCCGGGCCAGCATTTCACGGCCCGCGTGATTGCATCGGCGGATTCGGTCAACGTGGCTTCCGGCACGACGCTGGTTCAACTGCTCGTCGATAACACCGACGGCAAGCTCCTTCCCGGCGGCTTCGCAAGCCTGCAATTCAAGCTGCCCGTGCAACAAAACGCGGTACGTGTGCCCGCCAGTTCGCTCGTCTTCGACGCCCGCGGCCTGATGGTTGCCACGCTCGGCGCGAACGGGGAGGTCGTGTTCAAGAAGGTGACCATCAACCGCGATTTCGGCGATTCAGTGGAGATCGGTTCGGGACTCGTTGCAACGGATCGCGTGATCGATACACCGCCTGACGGTCTCGTGGATGGCGATCGTGTGCAAGTCGCCAGCACCGCCAAGAAGGTGTCCGCAAATGGCTAGGACGCTTGCGTTACGCGTTCCGGCACTGGCTGCTGCCGTGAGCATCCTCGCCGGTTGCTCTCTGGCGCCGGATTATCACGTGCCGCCTACGCCGGTCGTCGCGCAATACAAGACGACCGGGCCCTGGATCAGCGCGCAACCGGCCGATCAACTGGACCGAAGCGGCTGGTGGAAAAACTACAACGACGCCGGACTCGACGACCTCGAACAACGCCTGCTCGCGAACAATACGGATCTTGCTGCGGCGCTCGCGCATTACAGGCAGGCGCAGGCGTTCGTGGACCAGGTTTCGGCCGGTCTGTTCCCGAAGGTCACGGCGAGCGCGGTCCCGGACCGCGACCGCCAGTCATACCGGCGGCCATTGCGCGTTGGCGGTCCCAACGACTACAACTCAGCCACGTTGAGCGGAGAGATCGATTACGACCTCGACTTATGGGGCCGCGTGCGCGACTCGGTGCAGGCCGGCAAGGATGAAGCGCAGGCATCGAAGGCCGATCTGGCCTCTGTGCAATTGAGCCTGCAGATCCAGCTCGCCGACAGCTACATTCGGCTGCGCGGTCTCGACCAGCAGACGCAACTGCTGAACGACACCGTCAAGGCGTACGCGCGCGCGCTGCAGCTTACCCAAACACTGCATGGCGGCGGGATCGTTTCCGGGCTCGACGTGTCGCGTGCGCAGACGCAGTTGTCCTCGGCGAAGTCGCAGTTGTCGCAGAATCTCGCGCAACGCGCGTTGATTGAACATGCAATTGCGGAGCTGATTGGCGCATCGGCGTCCGAGTTCAGTTTGCCGCAGCAAACCGCATCGATCACGTTGCCGGTGATCCCCGCCGGTTTGCCGTCCACATTGTTGCAGCGTCGTCCGGATATCGCCGCAGCCGAGCGCCGCGTGGCGGAGGCGAATGCAAAGATTGGCGTGGCGCGGGCGGCGTATTTCCCGTCGATCACGCTTAGCGTGCAAGGCGGCTTCCAAAGCACGGCGTATGCCGGTTTGATCAGCGCGCCTAACTTGTTCTGGGCAATCGGTCCGCAACTCGTGCAATACGTCTTCGATGGCGGCCTGCGACGCGCGCAGCTCGACACGGCCAAAGCCGCCACCGACGAGGCCGGCGCGCGCTATCGCAGCGTGGTGTTGTCGGCGTTCCAGCAGATCGAAGACAATCTCTCGCTGCTGCAGGATCTTGGTACCGCGCTCGAGCAGCAACGCGATGCCGGCAACTCGGCGCAGCATTCCGTCGATCTGGCGCTGAACCGGTACCGGCAGGGCGCGGTGGGCTATCTCGATGTCGTGCAGGCGCAGACCGCCGCGCTCGACGCCCAGCGCGGGGTGCTCGACATTCAGACGCGGCAGTTGAGCGCGAACGTACAACTCGTCAAGGCGCTGGGGGGCGGATGGTCGAGCGACGAACTGGCGAGCACGGCGCAGGCTCCGGCGCTCGCAGCCGCCGGTCCCAAGGGATGAGCACGCTACGAGGCGCACCAGATGGCGGCCCCGAGGCGCGGTTGGTGCTGAAGAATCCCGGTTGATCTCACGCACTCACTTCGGCGCGATGTCACGCTCCACACGCTTGATATGCTGCTCGACATAGAACGCGGCGGCATCGGCGTCGCCCTGGATCACCGCCTCATAGATCAGCCGATGTTCGGCCACATACAGCCGTATGCGGCCTGCGTCGTAGATGCCTTCGTCCTTCAGGCGTTTCCACAACGGCTGGTCCATCGAACTCGCGACTTCATCGGCGATCTTGACCATCAACGCGTCGCCCGTCATCACGGCAAGCTGCCGGTGGAACAACCGGTCGCTGCTGTTCCATAACGCGCGCTGAGCGGGATCGTCGATGTCGTAGACGCTCTCCATCTGATCGAGATAATGTTCGGCGAGGCTGTCGCGCTGGCCACGAACGGCGGCACGGCGCGCGATGGCCGGCTCGAGAACCATCCGTACGTCGAGCGTGGAGCTCGGGCTGAAGTCGGCGGTTGCCGTGCCGTTCGCGCTTCCGTTCGACAGGCGGGCGAACGCGTCACCGCACACGAACGTGCCCGAGTTCCGTTTGGTGACGACCAGCCCTTCGTTCTGCAACGCGCCGATCGCCTCGCGCACGGCGGGACGCCCTACACCGAACAACGCGGCGAGGTCGCGTTCCGAGGGCAGCCGCGACTCGGGCATGAAGCGGCCGGCCGCGATCTCATCGCGAATTTTCTGCGATACCTGTTCATAGATTTGTCTGGGCCGGAACGAGCCGTCCAGTTCGGCGTGCACCGCTGACATTCGTCGATCTCGCTTATCTAAATCAAACTACGTGGTCAAAAGCCAAACCAGAATAGCTCCGCTTATTTTGAAATGGTTGCGGGCATGACCAGTTGTGGCATACATTAACTGGTCTGCAATAAAGACCAGTATAGTCCCACACGGAGTGAAATAAATGAATAAGGCTGTCGCAGGTTTTATGGTCGCCGCCGCGACCCTTACAAGCATGGGCGCCCACTCGCAAGAGGTGGTGACGATCGGTCATTCGGCGCCGCTAACCGGCCCGCAAGCGGTCAACGGCAAGGACAACGAAAACGGCGCGCGCCTTGCGCTCGAGGATCTGAACAAGAAGGGCGTGACGGTGGCGGGAAAGAAGGTAACGTTCAAACTGGATTCGGAAGACGACCAGGCTGACCCGAAGATTGGCGTTCAGATAGCCCAAAAACTTGCCGATGGCGGCGTGATCGCCGTGCTCGGGCCGTACAATTCCGGCGTCGCAATTCCCGCATCGCGCGTCTTCAACACCGCCGGCATCCCCATGCTGCCGGTTGCATCGAATCCCGCGCTGACCACACAGGGCTTCAAGAACATCTTCCGCATTGGCGCAAGCGACGAACAACTCGGCGGCGCCATGGCCGTGTTTGCGAAGAAGACGCTGAAGGCAAAGACGGCAGCGGTTATCGACGATCGCACCGCTTACGGCCAGGGCGTCGCAGAGCAGTTCGTGAACGTGGCGAAGGCGCAAGGCATCCAGATTGTCGACAGCCAGTACACCAACTCCAGCGCGACCGATTTCCTCGGCATCCTGACGAGCATCAAGGCGAAGAACCCCGACGTCATTTTCTTCGGCGGATATGCAGCGCAAGGCGCGCCGATGGCCAAGCAAATGCGCCAGCGCGGATTGCGCGCGAAGCTGCTCGGCGGCGACGGCATCTGTTCCGCCGACATGGGCAAGATCGCGGGCGACGCGGCATCGATCGTGTATTGCGCGCAAGGCGGCACGTCCCTCGAGAAGACTGCTGCGGGGCGTGACTTCGTGAAGCGCTACAAGGACACGTATCACACGGACACGCAGGTCTACGCCGTCAGCTATTACGACGGCATGATGCTGCTCGCCGATGCCATGGTCAAAGCCGGTACCACCACGGACAAGGCCAAGCTGATCGAACAGCTCTCGAAGACGAACTACAAGGGCATCGCGGGAACCTATTCGTTTGACGCCAAGGGCGACCTGAAAGGCGCGCCCACCACCGTGTACGCAATCAAGGACGGCTTGCCGGTCGCTTACGGGCAGTGAGCGGACTGGACGCGAAATGAAAATCACGAATGCAATCAGCACGGTCGAAGTCCATACCGGCGGGGAGGCGTTTCGTATCGTGACGAGCGGCTTGCCGAAGATACAAGGCAAGACGATCGTCGCGCGTCGCGCATGGCTCAAGGAACACGCTGACCACATCCGCCGCGCGCTGATGTTCGAACCGCGCGGTCACGCCGACATGTACGGCGGTTATCTCACCGAGCCCGTGAGTGAGGGCGCCGATTTCGGCATCATCTTCGTTCACAACGAAGGCTACAGCGATCATTGCGGCCATGGCGTGATCGGGCTTGCAACGGCGGCCGTCGAGCTGGGATGGATCGAGCGCAAGGAGCCCGAGACCCGCGTGGGTATCGACGCGCCGTGCGGGTTCATAGAGGCGTTCGTGCAGTGGGACGGCAATCACGCAGGCAACGTGCGGTTCGTCAACGTGCCGTCCTTCATCTGGCAACGCGACGTGACAGTACATACGCCGTCGTTTGGCAGCGTGACGGGCGACATCGCTTTTGGGGGCGCCTTTTATTTCTATACCGATGGCGCGCCTTTCGACTTGCCGATCCGCGAATCTGCGGTCGACAAACTGATCCAGTTCGGCGCTGAGGTCAAGGCTGCGGCCAACAAGGCGGTGAAGGTCGTGCATCCGGAGATTCCCGAGCTGAACCATATCTACGGCACGATCATCGCGAACGAGGCGCGGCACGCGGGTTCATCGCAGGCGAATTGCTGTGTGTTCGCCGACCGCGAAGTGGACCGGTCGCCTACCGGATCGGGCACGGCCGGCCGCGTCGCGCAACTGTACTCGCGCGGTTTGCTGGGACGCGATGAAACGCTCGTCAACGAGTCGGTGATCGGCACCGTGTTCAAAGGCCGCGTGCTGAGCGAAACGAAGCTCGGTCCCTTCGACGCCGTCATTCCCGAGATCGAAGGCAACGCATATATCTGCGGGTTCGCGAACTGGATCATCGACGATCGCGATCCGCTCACCTACGGCTTCCTGGTGCGATGAACATGATCCGATTTTTCGATGAACAACAGACCGCGGCGCTGCTTCCTTATCCCGAACTCGTGGCTGCCTTGAGCATTGCGGTAACGGAATATGGCGCAGGAAAGATCGTGAGCCCGGAAAGACAAGTCGTGCCGTTGCAGGCGAAGGGCGTGATGTTGTCGATGCCCGCAAGCGCCTCGGATCTCGCCATTCACAAGCTCGTGAACGTATGTCCGGGAAACGGCGCAAAGGGATTGCCGACCATTCACGGGCAGGTTACGGCATACGATTCGATCACCGGACAGGCGCTTTTCACGCTCGATGGCCCGACGGTCACAGGCAGGCGGACCGCCGCAATCTCGGCGCTTGGTATCCGGAGCCTTGCACGCAGCGTGAAAGCGATCCTGCTGATCGGCACCGGCAAGCAGGCAAGCAATCATGCCGAAGCGTTTGCCGCGCTGTTTCCTGATGCCACGCTTTACGTAAAGGGTTCATCGCTGGAATCGGCCCAGCGTTTTGCGGCTGCACGCAAGGGAATGGTGGCGCTCGATAACGACGTCGTGCCGGATGATATCGATGTAGTGGTCACGCTCACGACAAGCAGGAAGCCGGTTTATCACGATGCCGCGCGTGTGGCACGGCTGGTCGTTGGTGTTGGTGCATTCACGCCAGACGGGGCGGAGATTGCGGCGTCCATCGTGCATGGCAGCGATGTGATTGTGGACGATCCCGCCGGCGCGAAACACGAAGCGGGAGATCTGATCCAGGCAGGCATCGACTGGACCGCGGTTGGGGCGCTGGCTGCAGTTATTGGTGGATCATGGAGCAGGTCTGCTGATCGGCCGGTGGTGTTCAAGAGCGTCGGATGCGCCGCGTGGGATCTGGCCGCGGCGCGGTTGGCGCGTGAGCGGCTGTCGCAGGAGTGACAAGGCGCATCGGGCGCGCTTTAGCAGGACTGTTCATCCCGGCAGCAACGTAATCCCGAAACGCGGTGCGGCATCGATCATCCGCTTGATGTCTTCGGGTTCCGGCGGCGTAGGTGTGACAGGACCCGTTTGCGCATGGGCGCATGAATCGACGAAATCGTCGAAGCCGGCGGGCGTACAGACCAGCATGTATCGCGAGGGCAGGTCCGTGTTGTTCGCCAGCCGATGCGGCACGTTTCGCGGCAGGAGCGCAGTCTCGCCGGCATGCACACTGACCTGTTGTCCGTCGATGGTGACATCGACCACACCTTCCAGCACCGTGATGGTCTCTTCCTCGCGGTCATGGACATGCAACGGCGTTGCCCGGTGAGGAGGTCCGAAGATCTCCATCATGCAGAAGACGCCGGCGGTATCTTTTCCGGAAATCAGCAGGCGTACGCGCGTGCCGGCAAAGTTGTATTCGGGCGCTTGAGTGTTGAGCACGAACATGATGTTCCTCTTGAATTGATTACACGACCTTCACTATAGGCCGCGCGTCGTTCAAGAAATATAGCCGCCGCTGCCGTAACATTCACGGCAACATACCGTGAATTTCCGATGAAAAACCTCAGACAATTCATGAGTTTTGCAGCGGTTGCCAGGAACGGCAGTTTCGCGGCAGCCGCGCGTGAACTGGGTCTCGCGCCGTCGTCGGTCGCGAAAAGCGTGGCGCGTCTGGAAAGCGATCTGCGCGTGCGCCTGTTCCACC
The DNA here is from genome assembly GCF_964243625.1 of uncultured Caballeronia sp. Classification (NCBI taxonomy): domain Bacteria; kingdom Pseudomonadati; phylum Pseudomonadota; class Betaproteobacteria; order Burkholderiales; family Burkholderiaceae; genus Caballeronia; species uncultured Caballeronia sp. The sequence goes on along the minus strand of NZ_CAXTGZ010000129.1, from coordinate 1,635 downwards.
GGACAACGCGAGCGGTTCGTCTCACAGAGGAAGGCGATGCGCTGTTCGCGCGCTGCGCACGCGTGCTGGAAGAGATCGAATCGCTGGAATTATCGGCCACGCAATCGCCCGAAGCGCCTTCGGGAACCCTGCGTATTGGTGCGCCAATAGGCTATGGAACCCGCAAGATCGTGCCCGTTCTCAATCGTTTGCTCGCAGCGCATCCGCTGCTCAACGTCGACATGCGCCTGACCGACGAGCGTGTGAACCCGGTGAACGAAGGGCTGGACGCCGTGGTGCGACTTGGCACGCTGGACGACTCGGGCCTGGTTGCACGCACGATCGATCGTCAGCATCTGGTGCTATGCGCAAGCCCCGCGTATGTGAACGCGAATGGCGCACCGCGGTCAGTCGCAGAGTTAGAAGAGCGTCCTGTCATAGTGTTCAGGATGCCTACCAATGGGCGAGATCGCCCGCTTGAATTCATCGTCGATGGAAAGAACATCCAGCTGCGCCCACGCTCAAGGTTTTCGCTGAGTCACGGCGACGCCATGGTCGAAGCGCTGCTTGACGGTGCGGCGATCGCTCAAGTGCCCGAGCACATGGTCGAGCGTCACATCAGGGAGGAGACGCTTGTTGAGTTATTGCCCGAATTCCGCCCTGCGCCGCTCGCGGTCAACGTCGTGACGCCCGGCGCGCGGATGATGCCGCCGCGAGTGCGTGTGTTTATCGATGCGTTGGTGTCCGCATTCAATCCATGAAGCAGGATCAAAGCGGGTAAACCCGCTTCAAGATTTCGTTGACATCGAAGTGGCCGGTTACTAGAGTGAATGTACTTTGGATGCACAGGACGTTTTTGCCAAAGAACGTTCCGGACATCCGATTCCACGTGGCCAGCCGGCAAAAGAGCGGACGCCATCATTCTGGAGACGTTCATGACGCAACAGCGGCCTCGTTGGGTACTCATCACTTTGTTATTCGTCGGCGGGATGATCAGTTACCTCGACCGTGCGGCTTTATCGATCACTGCGCCGCTGATTTCCAGGGATCTGCATCTGGATCCGGCGCAACTCGGCGTTGTCTTCAGCAGCTTCTTCGTCGGCTATGCATTGTTCTGCTTCGTGGGCGGCTACGCGTCGGATCGATTTGGTCCGAAGGCAGTATTGAGTGTTTCCATGCTGGTCTGGTCGCTCTTTTGCGGCCTCACGGCGGGCGTGTTCAGCATCGCGAGCCTGCTGGTCGTGCGCGTGATCTTTGGCATGGGCGAAGGCCCATACTGCGCGAACATTAACAAACTCGTTTCGAACTGGTTTGCGCGCAAGGATCAGGCGACGGCCATTGGCGTCGCCAATTCGGGCCAGTCGTTCGGCGCAGCGCTGGCTGGGCCGATTGTCGGCTTTATCGCCGTGAGCGCGGGATGGCGGACATCGTTTGTCGTGATCGCGTCGGTTGGCGTGCTGTGGGTCATCGCGTGGATGGTGTGGGCGAAAGACAAGCCCGATGTCGCGCCCGAATCCGGCCTCGACGCGCGTCAGGAACGCGCCGAAGTCCAGCATGGCCCGGCCGGCGAAACGGGTCCGCTGATGAGCTATATCCTGCGCCCCGGCATCCTCGCGACGGCCTTCGCATTCTTTGGCTACGCGTACATCCTGTACT
>NZ_CAXTGZ010000128.1:0-13542 GCF_964243625.1 uncultured Caballeronia sp. | reverse complement strand
CGAATCGAACACGCCGCCATCGGCGAAATGCGTCTTTTGCGCCTTGGTCCAGCCGCCGAACGAATCATCGATGGTGTACAGCTTGATCTTCGGGAACTGCTTGGTGAGCGCGGCCGGAACCGTTGTCGAACGCGGACGATAAAAATTGCGCGCCGCAATCTCCTGCCCTTCCTCGCTATACAAGTACTTGAGGTAAGCCTCGGCCAGCTTGCGTGTGCCATGACGGTCGACGACCTTGTCGACGACGGCCACCGGCGGCTCAGCCAGAATGCTCACCGAGGGCACCACGATCTCGAATTTGTCCGCGCCGAATTCCTTCAGCGACAGGAACGCCTCGTTTTCCCAGGCGATCAGCACGTCGCCCTGACCGCGTTGCACGAAGCTCGTGGTGGCGCCACGCGCGCCTGAGTCGAGCACGCCGGCGTTCTTATAGAGCTTGGTCACGAAATCCTTGGCGGTCGTCGCATTGCCACCTGGCAAATGTTCGGCGTATGCCCATGCCGCGAGGTAGTTCCAGCGCGCGCCGCCGGAAGTCTTCGGATTCGGCGTCACAATCGATACACCCGGCTTCAGCAGATCCGGCCAGTCCTTGACCTGCTTGGGGTTGCCCTTACGAACGAGGAACACGATAGTCGATGTATAAGGCGACGCGTTGTCCGGCAAACGCTTCTGCCAGTCCTGCGCGACCAGACCCTTGGCCGACAATGCATCGATGTCATAAGCCAGCGCCAGCGTTACCACGTCAGCCTGCAAGCCATCCAGAACCGAGCGCGCCTGACCGCCCGACCCACCGTGCGACTGCTTGAACGTGACCGTCTCGCCGGTCTCGGCCTTCCATTTCTTGCCAAAAGCCTGGTTGAAGTCCTGATACAACTCGCGCGTCGGGTCGTACGACACGTTGAGAAACGACGTATCGGCGTGCGCTTGCGCGATCATCCCGATTCCCGACGCAGCCCCGATAACCGCCGTTGCGAGCAGTTTCCTGGCACGCACGCCCCACCCCGATCTACGACTCAACATTCCCCGTTCTCCGTCTTATGGTATTCGATGGGCTGAGTCTATCGACGGCCTTTCATTATTAAAAATAATTGTTCTTCATGTTTTTAGATCAAAAAGTGCTAATGAAGGCTGGCAGCGGCGTTGCGACCGCTAAACGGGTGTTGGAGCAGCCTGTTTCCGCCCTCTGTGTGGTCTGGACGACGCCGAACTTAAAGTAAAGCTTGAAAAGCGGCGAATACTGTATAAAACTACAGGCATCTGTTCATCCATACAGTGGGTGGCGGACCAGACAAGGGGCTAAAGCACGTGACCAAGACAAGCAAACTGACTGCGCGGCAGCAAGAGGTTTTCGAACTGATCCAGCGCGCAATCGAGCGCACGGGATTTCCGCCCACGCGCGCCGAGATCGCGGCAGAACTCGGTTTCAGTTCGGCCAATTCCGCCGAAGAGCATCTCCGTGCGCTGGCCCGTAAAGGCGTGATCGAGCTGGCGGCGGGTTCCTCACGCGGCATCCGGTTGCTGAACCAGCCAGGTCCTGATGACGGACCGCATCAGTTCACATTGCCGCACGCGAGCATCATGCAATTGTCCCTGCCGCTGGTTGGGCGCGTGGCTGCAGGCAGCCCGATCCTTGCGCAGGAACATATCTCGCAGCACTTCGCTTGTGACCCGGCACTGTTCTCGAGCAAGCCCGACTACCTGTTGAAGGTTCGCGGGCTTTCCATGCGCGACGCCGGCATCTTCGACGGTGACCTGCTCGCAGTGCAGAAGAAGAACGAGGCAAAAGACGGCCAGATCGTCGTCGCGCGGCTCGGTGACGACGTGACGGTGAAACGCTGGAAGCGTCGCCCGGACGGCGTCGAACTGATCGCCGAGAATCCCGATTACGAAAACATCTTCGTGGCTTCGGGTAGCGACGAATTCGCACTTGAAGGTATCGCTGTCGGACTGATCCGATCCGGCGAATTGTGATGTGCTTCGAGCGCGGCCGGCTTGATGGTCACGCTCTGATTCTCGTCTTTTGATTGCTGCTTTCTGATCCGCTCTGCGGCGGCGGGCGCTCCCGCTACCAGCCGCGCCGCGGTTGAATTTCCGGCCTTATAAAGCGTGACGGACATCGCATCCGCGATGAACCGGCGCGCACCCTATTGTTCACGGAGAAACATCATGGAACGATTTGCCCGCCTGTTTTCTGCCTCGTTTTTATCTGCTTCGTCGGCTGCGTCAGCTTCTTTCGCGCCCGCAGCACGGTCGCCGCTTTCATTCAGGCAATTCCGCGAGTTCGGCCGCTTTCGTCATCTGCGCGCGCTGATCTCCTGCAAGATACGGAAGGACACAAACACGCCGGACATGTTCGACGAACCGCCTGTGCTGCCTTCGCGGCAACCTGCGTTTGCACGGGTGTCGCTCAGCGCGTCGGTTCATGCGCAAGCCGAGCGCCGTGCGCCGGTGCGGGTTTATCGAGGCGAATCGCGCGTGATCATGGTGGGCAACATTGAAGCGGTTTCGCGCATGATCGACCGTTATATCGACGAAGAACGCGCGGGTGTCGAAGGCGGTCTTCTTGCGTGAACTTCAGGTAATCCTCGTGATTGTTCGAGTTTGAGGGATAGATTTCGTGACGGCGCGGTCAATTGAGATTGGTTGTCAGTTGGTCGTCGTCAATCACCTCGAACTCACGAAGGCACCCTGACGTATGTCTCGCATCAGCAAATCCGTTCTGACCGCACTGATCGTAATTGCGGCCGTCGCAGCGCTCGGACTACTTTACGCATCACCTTATATTGCGCTGGACCGCATGAAACGCGCCGCCGATACGCGCGATGCCGAGACGGTGAACGCGTACGTGGATTTTCCGCTGCTGCGAGAGAGTCTGAAGGAACAAGTCGGGCAACTGCTTACCCGGAAGATCGATGTACGTAAAAGCGGCAATCCGCTGGCGTTGCTGGGCGCAATGATTGGCGCCGCGCTGATCGGTCCACTCGTGGATTCGTACGCAACGCCGGATGGCGTGGCGGCAATCCTGAACGGCATACCGCCGCGAGGCGATCCCGGCGAGAAACCGCCGGCTCCGCCCTCGCCCGATTCCGCCACACCTGGCACGGCACCCAGCGCACAGCAATCTCCGCCTGTCACGAGCGCGCCGGCGCAACCGGCGCCCAAGCAGCCGCCACAAACAACGGCGGGTTATAGAAGCTTCGACACGTTCACGGTGAACTACCGGCACGGCGCCGGTGACGCGCGCTATTCGGCCATTCTCAAACGATACGGCCTGTTCTCGTGGAAGCTGGTCGGCATCGAGTTGAACGGATGAACCGGGCTTCAGGTACCTTGACGCCCTGCATCCTCACACACTCACTTCGGCCTTGACGGGGACTGCGGCGTGGGCGGCATCTTCCTGCTCGGCCGTCGATCCGGTCGGCGACACGGCCACCAGAATGCTGCACGACACGCGGTCCATCAGCGGCGTGTTCCCCGCGCCCATCCACCACCGCGCCAGCCCGGTGCGGCAACGGTGTCCCACCACGACCAGATCCACCTGAAGACTTTGCGCAAGCCCGGCAATCTCATCGATAGGATGCCCGAACGCAAAATGACCCTCGGCATGTACACCACGCTCGGTCAGCCAATCCACGCCTTCGTGCAGGATGTCGCGGGCCGCGTCTTCAAAGCGCCCGCAGGCCATGTCGGTGAGGAGGCCCGCGCTTTGCGCGATGCTCGAACGCATATCGACAACGGCCAGCAGATGGGTTTCGGCTTTCAGCTCGAGCGCGAGATTTGCGCCGTCGCGTAACGCCTTGCGTCCTTCGCGGGAGCCGTCGTAGCACAGCAGGATTTTTCGGTAGCTTGCCATGGTGGTTCTCCGCGCTGCTCGTGGCAGCAAAGGGCATCGAAAAAAACAGTCTTCAACGTATTGCGCGTGTTGCCCCGTGCCATCGGGCAACATGACGCGAGTGGCGTTGCCGTCATCATGGTGCGTTGCCAAATCGCTTGCAACGATGGAAAACGCTAATGCATGTGCGCCGCCGGAAAAACGTCAAGCGTGCGGCGTGCCAGCGCCTGCGGCTCCTTGCTGGGCGGGCATTCCGGACATTGACCGCCTCTTGCCGCAATCTTGGCGCAACCGTACTCAAGCGAGGATGCGCATCGGCAGTGCAGGCAATAGCGGCGACGCGCCGCGCTGGTGCAATCGATTAAACTAGGCAGCTTGTTTCCTGACGCGACGGCGAGTTCCTACGCATGGCAGATGCAGCAGTGTTACCCGACGACACGCCCGCCGCGGACCACGCGCCGGCGACTCCGGCTATCGAGTTCATCGATGTCCGGAAACACTACGGCGACAAGACCGTCGTCAATGGCTTGTCGTTCCACGTGCAGCCGGGAGAGTGTTTCGGACTGCTGGGGCCGAACGGCGCGGGCAAGACAACCACGCTCAAGATGCTGCTCGGACTGGCCGCACCAGACGCCGGCACCATCAATCTGGTCAGTGAACCCATTCCATCCCGCGCGCGCTTCGCACGGCGCCGCGTGGGTGTGGTTCCCCAATTCGACAATCTCGACCCCGATTTCACCGTTCGCGAAAACCTGCTGATCTTCGGCCGCTATTTCGGCATGAGCGGGCGCGAGATTGAAGCCGTGGTTCCGTCGCTGCTGGAATTTGCGCGGCTGGAAAGCAAGGCGAATGCGCGCGTCGGCGAGTTGTCGGGCGGCATGAAGCGGCGATTGACGCTTGCCCGCGCGCTCGTGAACGATCCCGACGTTCTGGTCATGGACGAACCGACCACAGGCCTCGATCCCCAGGCGCGTCACCTGATCTGGGAGCGTTTGCGCTCGCTGCTCGCGCGCGGCAAGACGATTCTGCTCACAACGCACTTCATGGAGGAAGCCGAACGGCTTTGCGACCGGCTGTGCGTGATCGAGGAAGGACGCAAGGTGGCGGAAGGCAAACCCGATGAGCTGATCGAACGGGTGATTGGTTGCGACGTCATCGAAATCTACGGGCCTGATCCGCAAGCACTGCGGGACGAGCTCACGCCGTTTGCCGGGCGGATGGAAATAAGCGGCGAAACGCTGTTTTGTTACGTCGATGACCCCGCCCCCGTGCATCAGCGAGTAAAGGGGCGGCCGGGCGTGCGTTACCTGCACCGCCCGGCGAATCTCGAAGATGTGTTTTTGCGCCTGACCGGGCGCGAGATGGTGGACTAAGCAATGGCGAGCGAACCGCAAACAAGCGCCGCAAGCGCGCCCCGGACTGTCGAACAGAAGCGCGCGGACGAGCCGTTCCTGTCGTCCATGCCGGCGAACGCATCGAACTGGATTTCGGTCTGGCGGCGAAACTATCTCGTCTGGAAGAAACTCGCGATTGCGTCGATGTTCGGTAATCTCGCCGATCCCATGATCTATTTGTTCGGCCTGGGCCTCGGGCTCGGACTGATGGTCGGTCATGTGGACGGTGTTTCGTACATCGCGTTCCTGGCGGCGGGCACGGTTGCGTCGAGCGTGATGATGTCGGCGAGCTTCGAGGCCATGTATTCCGGCTTTTCGCGTATGCACGTCCAGCGCACGTGGGAAGCGATCATGCATACACCTTTGACGCTCGGCGATATCGTGCTGGCCGAGATCGTATGGGCGGCGAGCAAGTCGGTGCTCTCGGGCGTGGCGATCATGCTGGTCGCCGGCGTGCTCGGGTACGCGAGTTTTCCATCGATGCTTTACGCGCTGCCCGTCATCGTCCTGACCGGTCTGGCGTTTTCCAGCACGGCGATGATCGTGACCGCGCTCGCGCCGAGCTATGACTTTTTCATGTTCTACCAGACGCTCGCGCTCACGCCCATGTTGTTGCTCTCGGGCGTGTTTTTCCCGCTGACGCAATTGCCGGCGCTCGCCCAGCATGTCTCGTTGTTGTTGCCGTTATCGCACGCGGTTGCGTTGATCCGGCCCGCGATGCTGGATCGTCCGCCAGAGCATGTCGTTCTGCACGTTGCAGTGCTTCTGGCTTATGCAATCGTCCCGTTTTTCCTCTGCGCGATTCTGTTCCGCCGGCGCATGATGCGCTGATAAAAAAAAGCCGCTCAGCCTGGCGCTCGAGCGGCTTTCCAACTGCCAGTCACACTCTCACTTCAAACCCGGCGTGAACTCCTTGTGACCGCCGAACCCAAAGCGCATTGCCGACAACATCCTGTCGGCGAACGAATTGCCGTCGCGAGAACGGAAGCGCGAGTAAAGCGCCGCCGACAACACCTGCGCCGGCACTGCTTCCTCGATCGCCGCCTCAATGGTCCAGCGGCCTTCACCGCTATCGGCAACTTCGGCCGAGTATTTGTCGAGCGTTCCGTTGCCCGCCAGCGCGCCCGCCGTCAGATCGAGCAGCCATGACGACACTACGCTACCGCGCCGCCAGACTTCGGCGACATCGGCGAGATCGAGATCGTAGCGCTGCGCCTCGGGCAAATCAGTCGATGACTTATGTTTCAGGATATCGAACCCTTCGGCATACGCCTGCATCAACCCGTACTCGATACCGTTATGCACCATCTTCACGAAGTGTCCCGAACCGACCGGCCCGACATACATATAGCCATTTTCGACGCGTGCATCGCGACCTTCGCGATTGGGCGTCTCAGGAATGTCGCCGCGTCCCGGAGCCAGCACGGAGAAGATGGGATCGAGCCGCTGCACCACATCCTGCTCGCCGCCGATCATCATGCAATAGCCGCGTTCCAAGCCCCAGACGCCGCCGGACGTACCGACATCGACGAAATGAATGCCCTTCTGCTTGAGCTTCGCCGCGTGGATGATGTCGTCCTTGTAGAAGCTGTTGCCGCCGTCGATGATCGTGTCACCCGCTTCCAGGATCTCGTAGAGATCGTTCATGGAATCTTCGGTGATCTTGCCCGCCGGCAACATCAGCCAGACGGTTCGCGGCGCTTCGAGCTTCTTCACCAGGTCGCCGAGGTCGCTTGATCCTGTCGCGCCGTCGGCAACCACGGCTTGAGTCGCGTCCGGGTTGTGGTCGTACACCACGCACGTTTGCTTGCCGCGCATGAGGCGGCGTGCGATGTTTGCGCCCATCCTGCCGAGTCCAACGATTCCTATCTGCATGACGGCTTACTCCTTATGGCTGGTTTTGACGCGTTCGATCTGCTTTTTGGCTTCGCCGTAGACGTGCTCCGGCGTGAAGCCGAACTTTTTCTTCAAGTCGGCAAGCGGCGCTGATGCTCCGAATGTATGCATGACGATCTCGGAGCCGAGACGGCCGACATAACGATCCCAGCCGAGCGAACCGGCCTGTTCCACGCACACCCGGGCATCGACGTCCGGCGGCAGCACGGAATCCTTGTAGTCGCTGTCCTGTTTCTCGAATACATCCCATGACGGCATGGAGACAACGCGCGCGGCGATGCCTTCCGCCTTGAGCTTTTCATATGTCTCGATACACACGCCCACTTCCGTGCCCGTCCCCATCAGGATGACTTCAGGCTTCTTGCCGTTTTCGGCATCGGCGAGAATGTAGGCGCCCTTGTGCACGCCCTTCGCCGATGCGTATTTCGTACGGTCGAACGTCGGCATGGGCTGACGCGATACCACGATACAAGCCGGCGTCTGCGGTTGGTTCAACGCAAAGCGCCACGCTTCGCCGACTTCGTTGGCATCGCCCGGACGGAAGGTGCTCAATCCCGGCACGCCACGCAACGAAGCCAGCTGTTCGATCGGCTGGTGCGTCGGACCATCCTCGCCCACGCCAATGGAATCGTGCGTGAACACGTAGACCACCGGCACTTCCATGATCGCGGACAGGCGGATAGGCGGCTTCATGTAGTCGCTGAAAATCAGGAAGGTCGAACCATAAGGCCGCAAGTTCGATAACGCCAGGCCATTGCAGATCGCGCCCATCACGTGTTCGCGAATGCCGAAGTGCAGGTTCCTGCCGGCGTAGTTGTCATACTCGAAACTGCCCGCGCCTTCGAACTTCAGATCGGTCTTGGTCGACGGCGACAAGTCCGCCGAACCGCCGATCATCCACGGAATCCGCTTGGCGATGGCGTTCAGGACCTTGCCCGACGACTCGCGCGATGCCACGCCCTTGGCGTCGGCATCGAACACCGGAATATCGGCGTCCCAGCCTTCCGGCAGCTCGTGCTCCTCGATCTGCGTGAACTCCTTCGCGAGGTCGGGGTATTTCTTCGAGTAATCATCGAAACTTTTTTGCCACGCCTCACGTGCAGCTTTGCCGCGTGCACCGATGCCTTCGTCGAAATGCTTGTAGACGCCGTCCGGCACGAGGAAACTCGAATCTTCCGGCCAGCCGTAGAACTTCTTTGCGAGCTTGATTTCATCGACACCCAGCGGTTCGCCATGCGCCGCCGACGTGTCCTGCTTGTGCGGTGCGCCCCAGCCAATAATGCTCTTCACCACGATCAGCGTCGGCTTGTCAGTGCTCGCCTTCGCCTGGTTCAGCGCTGCTTCGAGCGCGCCGGCATCGTTGGCGTCGTCCACGTGCAGCGTGTTCCAGTGATAGCCCTTGAAACGCGTTTCCACGTCATCGCTATACGCCAGGTCCGTATGCCCTTCAATGGTCACGCGGTTGCTGTCGTAGATCCAGATCAGGTTGGACAACTTCAGGTGCCCGGCCATGGATGCAGCTTCGTGCGAGATGCCTTCCATCATGTCGCCGTCGCCACACAGCGTGTACACGCGATAGTCGAAAATCTTTGCGTCCGGCTTGTTGAAATGCGCCTCGTACCAGCGCGCGGCCATTGCCATGCCAACGCTGTTTCCCAGACCTTGCCCGAGCGGACCGGTGGTGGTCTCGACGCCCGTGGTCATGCGGTATTCCGGGTGGCCCGGCGTCTTGCTGTCCAACTGCCGGAAATGCTTGATGTCATCCAGCGATACGGCGGGGTCGCCGGTCGCCTTGCCAGCATGATCGACTGCCTTGACACCGGTCAGGTGCAGCAGCGAATAAAGCAGCATGGAAGCATGACCGACCGACAATACAAAGCGGTCGCGGTTGGGCCACAGCGGCTCAGTCGGGTCGTAGCGAAGGTGGTTTTGCCACAGGTGAAAACCAACGGGCGCAAGCGCCATAGGCGTTCCGGGGTGCCCCGAATTGGCCTTTTGCACGGCATCCATGGACAGCGTGCGGATGGTATTGATGGCGAGTGTGTCTAGATCCGACGAGTTCGAGGGGGTTTGCGGCATGAGCGACGACTCCTTTTGCGTAGGGCGCGCTGAGGCACGAGAGGCGCCACAGCGGGCAACCGGGTCCTTCGAGCAAGTGTAGTGCCATGGGAACTGGCGCGTCACCAAAGAACAACGAAGCGCGCGCCGCCAAAGGCCCGGCGCGGCTTATGACAGACGGTTACGATACTGTTTGAGACGACAACTGTACGCTTGAAACCTTGCAAAAACGAACGCAAACGGTAATTTTTCGTGGCCGTTCGATGACCGCTACCCGTCAGGATAACGGCCATGCATGACACTTTTCGGTGAACCTATCAAGGCGCGGGGTTAGGCTGAAGCTCGTGAATGGCGTCGATTTCAGCCAGGATCTCGTCCGACAATTTCACGTCCACGCTGCCGATGTTCTCGTGCAACTGCGCAAGGGTGGTCGCGCCGATCAGCGTGCTGGTCGTGAACGGCCGGCTATTCACGAATGCGAGCGAAAGCTGCGCCGGACTCAGGCCATGACGCCGGGCGAGTTCCACGTAGGCGCTGACCGCCTTTACCGCGTGCGGCTTGCTGTAACGCTGGAAACGCTCGAATAACGTGATCCGCGCGCCGTCCGGACGCGCGCCGCCTTCGTATTTGCCGGACAGCCAGCCGAAGGCCATCGGCGAATAGGCGAGCAGGCCCACGCCTTCCTTGTGGGTGAATTCCGAAAGCCCTGCTTCGAACGTGCGGTTCACCAGGCTATATGGATTCTGAATGCTGACAATGCGCGGCAGGCCGTGTTTATCGGCGGCGTTGAGGAACTGGGCGACACCCCAGGGCGTCTCGTTCGATACTCCCACGTGCCGGATCTTGCCCGCCTTCACGAACTCGCCGAGCACGCTCAACGTCTCTTCGATGGGCACCGTATATTCATCTTCGATCCACGGATAATTGGCGCGGCCGAACGTCATGGTGCTGCGGTCCGGCCAGTGCAACTGATACAGGTCGATGTAGTCCGTCTGCAGCCGTGTGAGGCTTGAATCGATGGCTTCGGTCAGGTTCTTCCGGTCGAACTGATTGCCTTCGCCGCGAATGTGACGCGGGTTATGCGGCTGACGCGCCGGTCCGGCGATCTTCGTGGCGAGCACGATCTTCTCGCGCTCGGCCGGATGCGCATGCAGCCACGTGCCGATGTACTCTTCCGTGCGCCCCTGTGTTTCAGGGCGCGGCGGCACCGGATACATTTCGGCGGCGTCGATCAGGTTGATGCCGGCGCCGAGCGCGGCATCGATTTGCGCGTGTGCCTCGGCTTCCGTGTTCTGTTCGCCCCAGGTCATCGTGCCCAGTCCGATCAGACTGACATTGATATCCGTTCCACCGAGTTTCCGGTACTCCATCGTATGCTTTCCTATGGTCATGTTCAGGTGTCGGGCCGTCGTTTCGAGACCTTCGGCCAAACGCTGACGCTACCATAGCGCGGGCCTTGCTGCAGTGACTGCCCGCTGGATTGCGCCAAGCTTCCGATCAGCTTTTCATTGCCTTACACGAGCAGCCGAGACCGTAACCGCCACAGGAGTACGCCTTTGATGCAGGCCCCCGATCTCACCCGCGACGCATCGCAGCGGACGAACCCGCGTGGTTCGTCGGTCATCGTGATGCTGGTCGCGGCGACATTCTTCATGGAGAATCTCGACGGCACGATCATCGCCACGGCACTGCCGCAGATGGCGCAATCGTTCGGCCTGCATCCTGTCGATCTCAGCCTTGGCATCACCTCGTACCTGCTGACGCTTGCCGTGTTCATCCCGATCAGCGGCTGGGCCGCCGACCGCTTCGGCCTTCGCACCATATTTGGCAGCGCGATTGCCGTGTTCACGGTGGCCTCGGTGTTGTGCGGCATGACGTCCACCTTGCCGATGTTCACCGCTGCGCGCGTGCTGCAAGGCATCGGAGGCGCGATGATGGTGCCGGTCGGCCGGCTCGCCGTGTTGCGCGCGACGCCGAAGGACGGCCTGATGCGCGCGATCTCGATCATCACGTGGCCGGGTCTTGTCGCGCCGGTGATCGGGCCACCGTTGGGCGGGTTCATCACGACGTATTCATCGTGGCGATGGATTTTTTACCTCAACTTGCCGCTGGGAATCATTGGGTTCGCGCTGGCGCTTCGTTATCTCGACAACACCCGCGAACAGGCCGGGCGCCGCTTCGATTTCGCGGGCTTCATGCTGTGCGGCCTCGCCTGCACGACTTTGCTCTACGCGATGGAACTGATTGGCCGGAACGACACGCCGTGGTTCTTAACGGGAGCGTTGATCACCGCGGGCGTGCTGGCGAGCGTGGCCGCGTGGCTGCATCTGCGGCGCACGCCGGAGCCCGTCGTCGATCTCAAGTCCTTGCGAATCCGGACATTCGCGGTCGCGATGGGCGGCGGTTCGCTCTTTCGCGTATCGATCAGCGCCGTGCCTTTTCTATTGCCGCTGATGTTCCAGGTCGGCTTCGGGCTGAACGCGTTTGAATCCGGGCTGCTGACATTGTCTGTCTTCGCCGGCAATTTATCGATGAAACTCGTCACCACGCCGATCGTCCGGCGCTACGGCTTTCGTTCGGTGCTGATCGTGAACGGCGTCATCGCGGCGATATCGCTGGCGGTGATGAGCCTGATCGCACCGGCGACACCGACTTGGATCGTCGTCGCCGTGTTGTTCGCGAGCGGATTGTCGCGCTCGCTGCAGTTCACCGCGCTCAACACGCTCAGTTTTGCCGACGTACCGAAAGCGCAAATGAGCGGTGCGTCGGCGTTATCGAGCACGCTGTTTCAACTGACGATGGGTGTGGGTGTGGCGTTGGGGGCAATCGCGTTGCGGCTCGCCGAATGGATGCATGGCCATGGTTCGCAGACGGTGACGGCCGCGGATTTCAGCATCGCGTTCCTGATCGTGGCGGCGGTGGGACTGCTCGGCGTGGCCGATCTGTTCAGTCTGCATCGGGATGCGGGGGCGGAAGTAAGCGGACGCAAGGCAAAAACCGGCGGCTGAAATGAAAACGGGCACTGCGATTTCTCACAGTGCCCGTCTTTGAAACCTTCCTACTACCAGCAAATTCTTTGGGGTGGCTGATGGGGCTCGAACCCACGACAACAGGAATCACAATCCTGGACTCTACCAACTGAGCTACAGCCACCACTGACCTACTTCTTCTCTGGCGCACCAAAAACCGGCTTGCTGAATCGAGAAACGAGATTATACGAACAAAGATTCGGTTTGCCTAGTCCCTTATTCGATCAATTCGGCCGATTCCCGTAGATGCGTGCGCGCTTCATCGAAGATAGCCAGATCGCCGGTTGCAAGCCTGCGGCTGTCCGACAACACACGCCGCCAGCCACGCGCGCCTGGCATGCCGCGATACAACCCGAGCGCGTGCCGTGTAATACCGCCGAGATAGGTCCCGCGCGCCACTTCTTCACGCGCGTATTCGATCAATCCGGCCTCGATTTCTTCGCGCGAAGGAATCGCTGTCGACGCTCCATAGAACCGTGAATCGACGCCTGCCAGCACGTACGGATTGTGATACGCCTCGCGGCCGAGCATCACGCCATCGACGTGTTTGAGGTGTTCCTCCACTTCGTCGAGCGTCTTGATACCGCCATTGATCGAGATCTCAAGATGCGGAAAATCACGCTTCAATTGATACGCGTATTCATACTTCAGCGGCGGGATCTCGCGATTTTCCTTCGGGCTCAAGCCCTTCAAGATCGCGTTGCGCGCATGGACGATAAACACCTCGCAACCCGCATTCGCGACCGTGCCGACGAAGTCACGCACGAACGCATAGTCTTCGACGGCATCCACACCAATCCGATGCTTTACCGTGACCGGAATTGCCACGGCATCGCGCATCGCCTTCACACAATCGGCAACGAGTTGCGGCTCGTTCATCAGGCACGCGCCAAACGCGCCGCGCTGGACGCGCTCGGACGGACAACCGCAATTCAGGTTGATCTCGTCATAGCCCCATTGCTCGCCGAGCTTCGCGCTGTGGGCGAGGTCGGCCGGCTCGCTGCCGCCGAGCTGCAACGCGACGGGTGCTTCGCCGGGCGTGAAGGCAAGGTGGCGCGCAACGTCGCCGTGCAGCAAGGCGCCGGTCGTGACCATCTCTGTATAAAGCCAAGTGTCGCGCGAGATCATGCGATGGAGGGAACGACAATGCCTGTCGGTCCAGTCCATCATCGGCGCAACGCTTACGCGGCGAGGGCTGATTTTTGATGCTTTAGACATGGAAACTGCTGAATTCGAAGCGTGAGGCGCGGTTTTTGCGCGGAGTACGTAATTTTACCGTAACCACTGGAACGGCACCGAGAACCCTGGTACTACGTGTCTGGCCATCAGGAAA
>NZ_CAXTGZ010000127.1:0-13594 GCF_964243625.1 uncultured Caballeronia sp. | reverse complement strand
CCGTGTTGCTGTCGCCGAGCGCGGCTGCGCTGATGGTCGGAGGACCGTCCCAGAAACCGGTCGTCGATGCTGATCCGCCCGCGCACTGGGCCACGTTTTCGTAGACCTTCAGGTCATCGTAATGATGGCCGTCACTGAAGCCCTTGACGGACGCCAAAATCATCTTCGGGTTCAGTTCCTTGATGTGCTCCCACGGGAAACCCATCCGGTCGAGTGCGCCCGGCCCGAAATTCTCGACCATCACGTCCGATTCCTTGATGAGCTTTTCGAGCACTTCCTTGCCTTCGGGCTTCTTGGTGTCGAGCGTGAGCGACTTCTTGTTGCTGTTCAACATGGTGAAGTACAGCGCATCCACGTTCGGGATATCGCGCAATTGCGTGCGCGTCACGTCGCCGGAACCGGGACGTTCGACCTTGATCACGTCCGCACCGAACCACGCGAGCAACTGCGTGCACGCCGGCCCGGCCTGAACGTGCGTGAAGTCGATGATCTTGATGCCTTCGAGGGGCCTGGTCATGGCTTTTGTCTCCTGACTGACTGGATTAGTTGGTGTGTTGGATAAAGCGCAAGGGGAAGAGAGAGGCGCGTCAAGCGTGCTGGGATGTGTTGTCTCCTCTTCGAGGCGTCTATTGGCGCGGTGCCTACGGGCAACCGTCGTTTCTTGTGATATACAATATTCCGAACACAGTATTAGTCAAGGATATTTATTCATCGAACCGGACGTGACGCAATGCAGCAGGCGCAACAACGCCGTTAACGCCGGCGCCACAGCGTTAGCCTGTTGCAGTGCAAAAGAGAGGAAAAAGGGAGACTGGTGAGATCGTCGTCCGCAGCGAGCGAACGACGGCACGGCGGGAGAACCCTAAGCAGTGGTCGGTCGGCTATCCGATCCGACCCGCCACCTTTGCGGCGTCACGCCTTCCCATTGGTTGAACGCACGCGAAAACGAGTTGACCTCCTCGAAACCGAGGAACCAAGCGATTTCACCGGCGCCTAGATCGGTGCTCCCGAGCAGCCTGCGCGCAATCCGGTTGCGCACCCGATCCAGCAATTGCTGGTAAGTCGTGCCATCGACGGCGAGTTTTCTTTGCAGCGTCCTCGAACTGATGCCCATTTCATGCGCGAGTGCATCGACGCTTGGCCGTTGCCCGCGCATGCTCCGCGCAATTACCGCCTCGACCTGATCTGAGAAGGTCTGCGTACGGCTGAGTTCGGCGATACCGGCATCGAGCTGAGGCAAGACGGCCGCCAGCAAATCCGCGTTATGCGTGACGAAGGGCAGCGCGAGCGCGGCGGTATCGAAGACGATCACGTCTTGTGGCGCGTCGAAGACGATCTCGCAACCGTAATGGCGCGCGAACATCGTCCGGTTCGACGCCCGGCGCGTCAGTTCCACGCGACGCGGCTTTATCTCGATTCCCGAACCGCGCCTAGCCATCGCCAACGCAGATGCGAACATTGCGTCGGCGAGAAGATCGGGGAGGTTGCCATCGGCGAGAAGCCAGCGGAATGCAACCGACGCTTCGGCGCCGTTGATATCGACGATGACCTCTTCCGGACAGCTTAGCCGCTTGTAGCGGCCGAGCTTGGCGAGGGCATCGCGGAAATTCGCGGAATGCAGCGCGGCGAGCGACATGATGTCGAGCTGCCCGTGCGAAGTTTGCTCGCCGATGCGCAAGCCGATCGCCGGATCGCGGCTCACCTGCGCAATGGCTTCCCACAACGCGAAGTACTTCTGCGTCGTGACGCGCAGCCGCGGCGGCTCGGCGTTGGCTGGCGGCGGCCACGCAATGCCGGCCGCACGAAAAGTGCGCGCGACGTCCACGCCCAGCGTGTTGAGTCTGCCGATCAGCGCGGGACTGATGGGAACGCCGTCAGTTTTCATGGGCCTCGATTTAGTCGGTCGCTTTCTGCTTCACGATATCGAGTTTATCGATAAGACCGCGCCAGCCGGTTGCATCGTCGGCATCGGTGGACATGCTCAAGTCGCGCCATTGTGCGTCCATTGCGCCGCGCGCCTCGTGCAATTGTCCCGCGATATGCACGGCGTCGCTACCCAAAAGCAGACGCAGCGGCGGTTCGTCCACTTCCGCGATGCTCAGGATCGCCTGCGCGGCTTTCGCCGGATCGCCGACGGGCTTGTGCGAATTCCGGTACTCCAGCAAAGGCGCGATGCTCTGCGCATAGTCGGGACCGGGAGCGTGGATGGTCATCGAGGAACCCGCCCAGTCCGTGCGGAAACCGCCCGGCTCGACAATCGTCACCTTGATCCCGAGCGGCGCGACTTCCTTCGCGAGCACTTCGGAAAAGCCCTCGACCGCCCATTTAGCCGATTGATAAGCGGCCAGGCCGGGCGAACCGACACGTCCGCCTATCGATGAAACCTGGATGATGTGCCCGCTGCGCTGTGCGCGAAGGACCGGCAGCGCCGCACGCGTGACGTTCGCGACGCCGTAGAAATTGGTTTCCATTTGCGCGCGGAAATCGGCGTCGTCACCTTCTTCGATCGATGCAATGTTGCCGTAGCCCGCGTTGTTCACGACGACATCGAGACGGCCGAACGCGTTGACGGCTTCCTGCACGGCGGCGCGTGCCGACGCGGGATCGGTGACATCGAGTGCGACGGCGCGCACGCGCTCGCCGTATTGCTCGACGAGCGCGTGAAGGTCCTCAGGGCGACGCGCGGTCGCGACCAGAAGATGCCCCGCCGCGAGAACTGCTTTTGCCAACTCGTGGCCGATGCCACGCGAACTGCCGGTGATAAGCCAGACTGACGACATGAGGTGCTTCCTTTTAACGATGAACGAGGTAAATGCGTTCACCGATTCTAGGAGCGAGCCCTCGGCGGCACTAATCCGATCGCGCCAACGTGCAATCGGATTGCGCCAGGCCGTTGGAACAGTCAGCCGTGGCCCTTCTCGCTGTCCAGATGCGCCATTTGCGCTGCGGCATACCGGTCGCCCGCTGCCGCACCCTTCGGAACGGCCTGTTCGATTGCGGCGAGGTCATCGGCCGAAAGCGTGACGTCGAGCGCGCCCAGTGCTTCGGTCAGGCGCTCGCGCCGACGCGCTCCGATCAGCGGCACGATGTCCTTGCCCTGCGCCGCGACCCATGCAATCGCGATCTGCGCCACGGACACGCCCTTCGCTTGTGCGATTCGCCGCAGGGCATCGACGAGCTTCAGATTGCGCTCGGCGTTTTCACCCTGGAAGCGCGGACTATGCGCGCGGAAATCGCTGCCCGCCAGATTCTGCGCGGGCATCCAGTGCCCGCTGATCAGCCCGCGTGACAACACGCCATACGCCGTCACACCGACGCCCAGCGTGCGGCAAGTATCGAGAATATTGTCTTCGATACCGCGCGAAAGCAGCGAATACTCGATCTGCAAATCGGCGATCGGATGCACGGCTGCGGCGCGGCGGATGGTGTCCGAGCCGACTTCCGACAGCCCGATGTGCCGCACATACCCCGCCTTCACCAGATCCGCAATCCCGCCGATGCTTTCCTCGATAGGCACGTTCGGGTCGAGCCGCGCAGGACGATAGATATCGATGTAATCAAGCCCCAGTCGCTGCAGCGAATACGCAAGGAAATTCTTGATGGCTGCAGGCCGTGCGTCGTAACCTGCCCAGCCTCCCGCCGGGTCGCGCAACGCGCCGAACTTGACGCTGACGACGGCGGCCTCGCGTTTCGTACCCTTTAACGCTTCGCCGATCAGCGCTTCGTTATGGCCGCTGCCATAGAAATCGCCGGTATCGATGAGGTTGATGCCCGCGTCGAGCGCCGCGTGGATCGTGGCGATGCTTTCGCCGCGCTCCGACGGCCCGTACATGCCGGACATGCCCATGCAGCCGAGTCCGAGGGCGGACACTTGCGGTCCTGTTTTTCCGAGTTGACGCTGTTCCATGCTGTTAATCCTGTTCGTGCCGGTGCGGATGCGATGACAGGAGTATGCGAGCCGCCCAAGCGTGCGACAATCCGGCCGTTACAGCACGGGCTGTACGGAAAAACGCACAATGGACGATCCCGATCTCTCCGATCTCACCGCCTTCATGGCCGTCACTCAAGTACGCAGCTTCCGCGCGGCGGCGCGTGTGCGCGGCGTGTCCGCATCGGCATTGAGCGAGGCGATCCGGCGTCTTGAAGCGCGTCTCGGGGTCCGTTTGCTGAACCGGACCACGCGCAGCGTCACCGTGACGGAAGCGGGCCAGCGGTTGCTGGAACGCCTTGGGCCGGCGCTCGGCGAGATTGCCGGCGCGCTGGACGCGGTTAACAGTTTTCGGGACAGCCCGACCGGGACATTGCGCCTGAATGTCCCGACCATCGTTGCGATGCATGTCTTGCCGCCGATCGTCACGCGCTTTCTGGCCGCGCATCCAGGTATCAGGCTGGAGGTGGTATCGAACGATACGTTTATCGATGTGCTTGCAGCCGGTTTTGATGCCGGCATTCGCTACGACGAACGTCTGGAGCGCGACATGATCGCCGTGCCAATCGGCCCGCGCACGCAGCATTTCGTGGCGGCGGGTTCGCCCGCATATTTCGAAAGACATGGCTGGCCCGGGCATCCGCGTGACTTGCTGGACCATGCGTGCATTGGCCACAGGTTTGCGAGCGGCGTGCTGGCAGCGTGGAATTTTGTGCGCGGCGACGAACAGGTTCGATTCACGCCGCAAGGGCCGTTAGTGGCGACGACGCTGGCACTGGAAGTGGCCGCCGCGACCGCCGGCCTGGGAATGATCTATACCTTCGATGAATTCCTGCGTCCGCAAATCGACAGCGGCGCGCTCGTGCCGGTGCTCCACGAGTGGTGGGAGCACTTTTCAGGGCCGTTCCTGTACTACCCGAGCCGCACGCACATGCCCGCGCCGTTGCGTGCGTTCATCGATTTCGTGAAGGAAGAGTGACCGGCTTCCCGTCCGTTGGCTATCGGTTGGCGAAGAACGACTTTGCAGCGCTCAATGCGTCTTCGACTGCAGCCCGGTCCACATCCAGATGCGTGACCCAGCGCTGTTTGGTCGCGCCATAGGCCGACGTAATGCCAATTCCGTGCGACGCGAGGTGCGCCGAGATTCCCTCGGCAACCGCGCCGTCCACTTCGACGAAAACGATGTTGGTATCCGGCATCGTGACCTTGAGCTGGCTGAACGATGCAAGGCCTTCGGCCAGTGCCTTCGCGTTCGCGTGGTCGTCGGCGAGACGCTCCACGTTGTGTTCGAGCGCGTAGAGGCCCGCCGCCGCGAGAATCCCGACTTGCCGCAAACCGCCGCCCAGCATCTTGCGCGTACGCCGCGCCTTCGCAATCAGCGGCGCACTGCCGACCAGCACCGAGCCGACCGGTGTACCCAATCCCTTCGACAAACACACGGACACCGTATCGAATGGACGCGCGAGGGTCGCGACAGGCATCTTCAGCGCCGTGGCCGCGTTGAAAATGCGCGCGCCATCGAGATGGGTAGCCAGCCCGTGGCGGCGAGCAAGCGCTGTCGCCGCCTCCATGTATTCATGCGAGAGGACCTTGCCGCCGATCGTGTTTTCCAGCGCGAGAAGCCGCGTGCGCGCGAAATGCGAATCGTCGGGCTTGATCGCTTCTTCGATATCCTGCAGCGCGAGCGAACCATCGGGCTGATTGTTCAAGGGCTGCGGCTGAATGCTGCCGAGAACGGCCGCGCCGCCGCCTTCCCATTTGTACGCATGGGCCTGCTGGCCCACGATGAACTCATCGCCCCGTCCGCAATGCGCCATCAGCGCGACCAGATTCGATTGCGTACCCGATGTCAGGAAAACCCCGGCGTCCTTGCCAAAGCGTTCTGCGAGCGTTTCTTCCAGGCGGGTGACGGTAGGGTCATCGCGAAAGACGTCGTCGCCCACTTCCGCCGATGCCATCGCGGCGCGCATCGCCGGGCCGGGTCGCGTAACGGTGTCGCTGCGGAAGTCGTGCTTGATCGGGGTACGCATTGCGGCTCCTGGTTTGTGGAGCGCTTATTTTGCCATTGTGGACGCGCGGTCGTGAGCTGCGTCATAAAGGCCGGTGGGATTGACGAGTCCGCGATTACCCACAGTTTCTCAATTAAATCAATGACTTGCAGCCGAAACCTACGAATGAGAATTAACTTCAGGCACGAGCTTATAAAGCACTTGAAGTTAGGTTCGCGCACTACACAATATTTTCTAAGCAAATCAAGAGTTTAAGAAGTATTCCTAAAAAAATTATTAGGTTTAATATAATTCTCTTTTAGATCAAATGGTTAACACGTGTATCTAATGCAAATTATTAAGTTTTGCCGCTGTCGACGCAAGCGGAACGCGCCGCGAAGCTCCGAACGTATAATCTTCCGCAATCCACTGCGACCAAGCCTCGACTCCCATGAACGCGCCCGACCCGCAATTGCAAGACAATCCCTACATCGGCCGCTATGAACGCTCCGCCGGACATGGCGCCGAATGGTGGCGCGTGACGCTCTCCGACAGGCCCCAGATGTACCGGATCGAGCATGGGCGCGACGAGGCGCCGGCGAATATCGATACCGTCGTCGATCTTGAAAACCTGAAATCGAAGCTGCAAAAGTGGCATCGCGAGGGCTTTCTGCGTCCCGGCGACAAAGAAGCGCCCGTTGCCGGCGAAGGACGCAACGGCTTTCTCAAGGACCTCAAGCGCGCAGCATCGGGCAAAGCAGTGCTCGCCACGCTTTCTCAGCCGGACCATGCCACTACTTTGATCGGCACAGTCGAAATGCCGCCCGGCCACGCCGGTCCGCTCGTGCCGCGCCTGAATCCTGCCTACCTTTTCCCCGGGCGCTTCGCCGACATCCTTCAGGACATCGTCGAAAACCGGCGTGTGATGCTGATCGGGCATACCGGCGCGGGCAAAACCAGCCTGATCGAACAGGTGGCCGCGCGCTCGCAACACGGCGTGCTGCGGGCGAATATGAACGGGCAGACGACCATCGGCGATTTCGTGGGGTTCTGGACCGTGAAAGGCGGCGAAACCCTGTGGGTGGACGGCGTGTTGCCGACCGCGATGCGCGAAGGCCTCTGGCTCGTGGTCGATGAAATCGACTTCGCCGAGCCATCTATCCTCGCCGTGCTGACCGCCGTGCTCGAACCGCACGGACGCTTGCTGCTGAAGGAAAAAGGCAACGAGCTGGTCGCGCCGCATGCGTCGTTCCGGTTGTTCGCGACCGCGAACGCTGTCGGTGCAATGAGCATTTATCGTCATCTGTACCAGGGTGCAAACCTGATGAACGAAGCCTTTCTCGACCGATGGCGCGTGTACCTGATGGATTATTTGTCGCCGGAAGAGGAAGCCGAGGTGCTGATGCGCACGCTCGGCGCGCGCATCACGCCGCCGATGGCAAACACGCTCGCCGCGATTGCCGCCGATTGCCGCGCGGCCTTCGCCCGGGAAGATCTGGCGAGCGCGTTTTCGACGCGCCGTTTGCTCGACTGGGCCGACCTCATGCTTCGTTCGGGCGATCCGGAGCGCGCCGCCGGCCCTGCGATCTACGCAAAAGTGAGCGCGGAGGACGCTGCGCTGATACGCAGCATCATCCGGCATCACATCGCGTTTGACGATTGAGCCGCGTTCGTGAGCCGCGCCCAACTCACGCCTGACACCCTAAGCCGGCTCGCGCGGGTCCTGACGGGCCGCTATGGCGTGACCGTCTCCTTCGATGCACGCGGCCCGCGTGTCGAACGCGAGCGCATCGTGCTTGCGGAACCCGCGCCGGATTCACCGGACGCGGACGCCCTCACCGGCCAGCTCGATCTGCTCGCGGCGCGCTGGAAGTTTTCCGTCATCGATGAGATCGACGCGCTGCCTTCAGGTCCGGCGCGGCAACTTGCCGAGGTCATAGAAGACCGGCGTGTATGCGAGCGTTTGTTCACCGACTATCCGGGTGCCCGTGGATATATCGAAAGGCTGCGCGCGCAGAAGGCGCATGCCACGCACCAGAAATGGTCCACGCTTTCATGGCGCGACAAGCTGATCTGGCTTGTCGAAGGCGCGCTGTGGGGCGAAACGCCCGCCGTCACGGAACGCACGCCCGCGCTTCTGGCCACGCTCGGCGCTGTGACCGATGCGCTGGAAACTGCGCGCAAGAGCCGGTCGACGCGCGAAAGCATCGCGAATGCGCACGCGCTCGTGGCGCGGATCAGATCGCTCGGCGCGGGCGACGTCAATACGATGATGTTCACCGCCGACGCCGATGACACGCTCGACGCAGAGCAATCCGCAAGCGATCCGGACACCGCATCAGAAAACGAAACGCCGGATGCAGCTTCAGCCGATGCCACGACCAGCGCGCCATCGCCGTCGGACGCCGCTGCGCAGGCTTCCGAAGCACAATCGCCCGCGGCACCCATGTCGCTGGACAATATAGATCTGATCGACGGCCGCCCGCGCCTCTCGATCCCGCTCACCACCGCATACGACATCATCACCGACCTGACGGGCCGAGGCGACCCTGCAGCGTGGCGAAACCTGCGCGCACTCGCCCGTGCGGAAACCGCGCCGCTGACCGCACGCCTTGAACGTGCGCTCAAAGCCGACGAACAGACGCATTGGAAACGCGAGCAGGAACGCGGCGAAATCGACCGGCCGGCGCTGGCGAAGCTCGTGGTGTCGCCGGGTTATCGCACGCCGTTTCGTGTCAAACGCACGACCGAAGGGCGCGACGCGGCAGTAACTCTGCTCATCGACCTCAGCGGGTCCATGGCCGGAAAAAAGATGGATCTGGCGCGCCTGTGTGCAGCGGCGCTGTGCGATGCGCTGATGCAGTTGTCGTTCAAATGCGAAGTGCTGGGGTATAGCTCCGTAGAGTCCACGGAGATGCAAGCGTATTACCAACAGATGCTCGGAGAAGGCGAAGATCTAACCCGATACAACCGCAAGCTCGAACGCCTGGACCTGAGGATCTACAAGCGGTTTGGATCGAGCAATCCCACCGGCCTGAGCACAATCGACTGCAGCCACGAGAATCCCGACGGCGAAGCGCTGGTCTGGGCGGCCGGCCGGCTTTTGGCGCAGCGGGCAGGACGCCGCATCCTGATGGTGCTGTCCGATGGTTACCCCGCCACCGGCGACGGACATCCAGTCATCTTGCGAACTGATTTGCGGGCGCGGATCGGTGAAATCACGGCATCGGGAATCGAACTCGTTGGCATCGGCTTGCTCGATGACGCCGTAGAAAAGTTTTATGCGCATAACATCGTCGTGCAGAAACTCGTTGAGCTTCCAACCATGGCGTTCGCGATTTTGAGCAAACTCCTGCTATCGAAGTGCGGGTAGAAACACCCGCGACTAAAAAACAACTCTGACCCCGGTATTTAATTCAATAGCTTGCTAACGAATTGTCGGCGAAATACAATGCGCGCCATGCCGACAATCGACGTACTCCGACAATCCGTAAGCAGCGCGCTTGTGATCGCCTCCCGCCAGTGGCGGCGAACCAGTCATAGCGTGATCGCCGCCTACAACGTCTCCGAAGCCTGCGCTACCCCGCTGCTTATCGCGGGGCGGCTCGACGCGCCCGTTCGGCAGGTGGCGCTGGCGGAAATGACGGGGATCGAAGGCCCGTCGCTCGTGCGTCTGCTCGATCAACTGTGCGCCGCCAGTCTCGTGCGCCGCGAAGAAGATCCAGACGACCGGCGCGCCAAGATCATTTCCCTCACCGACGAAGGCCGCAGCGTCATCGCCAAGATCGAGAAAGAACTGATCGGCCTGCGCGCCGATGTGTTGCAAAACGTCACCCAAGAAGACCTGGAAGCCACCCTGCGCGTATTCGCCGCGTTTAAACTGGGTGCGGCGACGCCCGCGTCCCAGGCATCGTCGAAATCCCATCCGGCCGGCACCGATACGGAAGAAGGCGTCTAGCGCACCATGACGTACCCCACTTCGCGCGAATGGCTGTTTTCGGTCAAGACCTTCATTGCTTCCATGCTGGCGCTTTACATCGGCCTCAAGCTGGAATTGCCGCGTCCGTACTGGGCGATGGCGACCGTGTATATCGTCTCGAATCCGTTTGTGGGCGCAACCCGCTCGAAGGCTTTGTATCGCGCGCTGGGAACCATGATCGGCGCGGCGGCGGCTGTGCTGTTCGTGCCGCCATTCGTGGAATCGCCGTACATTTTCAGCGCCGTCGTTGCAATCTGGACAGGCACGCTGCTGTTTCTCGCCATATCCGACCGCACCGCGCGCAGCTACGTCTTCATGCTGGCGGGGTACACCATGCCGCTGATCGCCCTGCCCTCCGTCATGAACCCGGCCGGCATCTTCGATCTCGCCGTTTCACGGACCGAGGAAATCGTGCTCGGCATCGTGTGCGCGAGCGTGGTCGGCGGCGCGTTGTTCCCGAGCCGTCTTGCGCCCACGCTGATCGAACGTACCGACGCCTGGTTCCGCGACGCCGCGTTCTACACGAAGGAAACGCTTTCCGGCCGGCTCTCCGGTCAAACCATTGCGGCATGCCGCCAGCGGATGGCCTTGACAGTCAATCAGCTTGAGTTCCTGCTGAGCCAGCTTGCCTACGACCATAGCCGGCCCGACGTCCTTGCTCGCGCGCAAGCGCTGCGCGGACGGATGCAATTGCTGCTGCCGATCATGTCGGCTATCGGCGATCCGCTCGCGGCGTTGTTCAGCGGCCAGCAGCCACCGCCGGACGGTCTCAAGCCGCTTCTCGACGATATCGTCAAGTGGTTCGACGAACCCGTCGATGCGAAATCGGGGTCCGCTGATGCCGATGCCAACGCCGACGCATTGCGTGCCCGTATCGCAAGCCTGCAACCCGATGGCGACGGCCTGCGCACGTGGGACGGCGCGCTGCTCTCGAGCACGCTCTGGCGGCTGAAACAGCTCGTGGATGTCTGGCAGGACTGCCGCTCGCTGCGCGTGATCATCACCAACGAGCAAGGATCGTGGCGGCCGCGTTATCGACACTGGCGGCTCGGCGGCACGCAGCAATATTTCGATCGCGGCATGCTGATGTTTTCGGCGGGCTCGGCCATGCTCGCCATCTTCGTTTCCATGAGCATCTGGATTGCGTCCGGCTGGAACGACGGCGCGGGCGCCGTGACGCTGGCGGCGGTCGCGTGCTGCTTTTTCGCCGCGCTCGACGAACCCGCGCCGCAAGTGTTCTCGTTTTTCATCTATACATGTCTTGCCGTGGTGCTGGCCGGGTTGTATCTCTTCGTGATTTTGCCGACCGTGCACGACTTCCCGATGCTCGTGATCATGTTCGCAGTGCCGTTCATCTTGATCGGCACGCTGATCCCGCGTCCGCAGTTCAACCTCGCGACCATGCTGACGGCCGTGAACACGGCGACGTTCATCAGCATCCAGGGCACCTACGACGCCAATTTCCTGACCTTCATGAACAGCAACCTCGCGGGTCCGGCCGGGCTGCTGTTCGCGTTCGTGTGGACGCGTGTGACGCGGCCCTTCGGCGCGGAACTGGCGGCTTCGCGACTGATCCGGTCGAGCTGGCGCGACGTGGTGCTAAGCGCATCGACCCGTCCCGTCGATGACCAGAAAAACCTGACGGCCCGCATGATCGACCGTTTGATGCAGATCATTCCGCGTCTTGCCGCCACCGACGAACGCCGCCATCCGTCCATCGAAAGTTTTCGGGACCTGCGCATTGCGTTCAACGCGCTCGATCTGCGGCGCCTGCGGCGCAGGCTCGGCGAAGCGGAACTGGCGTCGGTGGACAGCGTGCTCGAAGGCGTGCGCGCTTACTTCCAGTACAACGTCGAGCGTGGATCTCGGCAACCGGTACCGCAAAGCCTGGAAACGGCCATCGATACCGCCCTCACGCGCATCACGCGCCGCGGCGGCGCGGTCCATGCCGAAGCCAATGCCGAAGCTGCAGCCTCCCAGACCCAGGCGCCCGCGCCCGGCCGGCAGGTACGCGATGCGCTGCATGCGCTCGTCGGCATGCGTTTGTCGCTGTTTCCGGAAACCGTCGCGTCCGCGCTGCCGCCAGAACCCGAGGCCGCAGCATGACGCGCCGTTTGCTCATCCCTTTACAAAGCATCCCGCGATGATCGGCGAAATCGATATCTACGGCGTGTTCCTGCCGGCCGTGCTGATCCTGATGCTGGTCTCGTACCTGCTCTGCCTCGTACTCACGCGCGTGTTCGCGCGCGTGGGGCTGTACCGTTTCGTCTGGCATCGTTCCATTTTCGACCTCGCGATCTACGTGATCGTGCTTGGCATCGTGGTCATTGTTTCGCATCGGCTATTACCGTGAAAAAAACCTGGTTCTCGATTGGACAGATCCTCTTTACGCTCGTCGTCGTGGCGATCGCCGCGTTCGTGCTGTGGCGGCTCGTGGGCTATTACATGTTTGCGCCGTGGACGCGCGACGGCCATGTGCGCGCCGACGTCGTGCAGGTGGCGCCTGATGTCGGCGGCCTGATCGTCGATGTAAAAGTGGTCGATAACCAGCCGGTGAAGGCCGGCCAGGTGCTCTTCGTCATCGATCAGGCGCGTTACGCGCTGAGCTTGCGCCAAGCCCAGGCGACCGCACTGCAGCGCCGCGCGACGCTCGACCAGGCGCGCCGCGAAGACGCGCGTAACCGGACGCTCGGCGACCTCGTCGCACGCGAGATCACGGAAGAAAGCCGTTCGCGCGTGCAGCAGGCCGAAGCGGCGCTCGCCGATGCCGAAGTCGCCATCGATACCGCCCGCCTCAACCTGCAACGCACGACGATCGTGAGTCCCGTCGATGGTTACCTCAACGACCGCGCGCCGCGCACGGGCGAGTTCGTGACGGCGGGACGCTCGGTGTTGTCGGTGGTGGACCTGCATTCGTTCCGTGTCGATGGATACTTCGAGGAAACGAAGCTGCGGGGTATCGATATCGGCCAGGCAGTCGATATCAAGGTGATGGGCGAACCCGCGATCCTGCGCGGGCATGTGCAGAGCATCGTGGCGGGTATCGAGGATCGTGACCGCGTGCAGGGATCGAACCTGCTGCCGAACGTGAATCCGGCGTTCAGCTGGGTGCGGCTTGCGCAACGGATTCCGGTGCGCATTGCACTCGACGAAGTGCCGGCGGATTTCCGGATGATCGCGGGGCGCACGGCGACGGTGTCGGTGCGTGATTTGACGCCGACCGGAAACACCCGCGCCGACGGCGCTTCATCGGCTTCGGCAGCGTCTGCGCCGGCCACGGCCAGCGGCGTGGTTCCCGTGACCACCGGCGTCGCCGCATCCGCACCGGCGGCAAGCAAATGAAGATGCCGCGCGCCCTTGCCCTGACACCGTTCGTGCTCGCGCTCGCCGCGTGCTTCACCGTCGGCCCTGATTATTCCCTGCCGAAAGACGCTGCCGTCAACGCGCCGTACGCGAACGCGCCGCTCGATGGTGCACAAGGCCAGTCGACGGTATCGGCGGGCGCCGTGCCCACGCACTGGTGGCGTCTCTACGACGATCCCGTACTCGACGACCTCGTGCAGCAGGCGATGGCATCGAATACGGACCTGCGCGTGGCGGCGGCGAACCTCGGCCGCTCGCGCGCCGCGCTGAGCGTCGCGCAATCGCAGGGCGGGTTTTCGGGCGGGGCGTCGGCGGCGTTCAAGCGCGCGCAGGAAT
>NZ_CAXTGZ010000126.1:0-13606 GCF_964243625.1 uncultured Caballeronia sp. | reverse complement strand
CGTTGATATCTACGGCGCAACGGCCCGGAATATTGTAAAGCATGATCGGCAGCGACGTGGCTTCGGAAATCGCCTTGTAGTATTCGAATATCTCGTCTTCGGTCGGCGTGTAGTAATAAGGCGGGACGATCATGAAACCGTCGACGCCCAAGGCTTCCGCTTCGCGGGTGTATCGAACCGCATTCGGTGTCGACGCGTTCATGGTGCCGACCAGCACATCCATGCGCCCCGCCACATGCTTGACCGTCGCCTCTACATATTGCGTGCGCTCTTCGTCGCTGATGGTCAGGAACTCCCCAGTGGTGCCGAGAATGATCACGCCGGGTGAACCGGCTTCTATTTGCCAGTCCAGGAAACGCTTGAGCGCTTTTTCATCGATCGACTTGCCGTCGGCTGTAAAGGGCGTCACGGTCACGCCATAGCTGCCACGAAAAACTTTACTCACGTATTTCTCCATTCAAATCGTTTGAAAGCGTGCGCGCCATGCGCACAATTTAACGCGTTAATTCAGCAGTACAGTTACCTCATACCATGCCGTTAAATCCTGGTAAAGCGCACCGATCGGCAGTTTTGTCCGAGCTACGCCACAGATGCCTGCCTCCCCGCTCCGTTTTTTCCCTTAATTTACTGGAAATTTCAGAATCATTTTTGTTCACATGGCGCCTGAATGTTAGCATGGCGCACGTTTTGTCACAAAGCGTCTGCTCCATTTTTCATCCAGGAACCGCGCTGTCGTGACGACCCCAGACGTGCAAACCACGTAAGCAGGAGGCACGAGCCGGAGGACATCTTGCATTGGCTGCGAGATGGCTGATTCGTACTCCGAATTTTCAGCATCATCAATTCAGGGGAGTTGAGTGGCATGAGAACTATCAGGCGAATCGCGGCGCTCGTTGGCGTGGCGGCAACGGGTTTGGCACACGCGCAAAGCAGCGTCACGATGTATGGCGTGATCGACGTAGGTCCGACTTACGTCAGCAACGAGGGCGGCGCGCACAACATCAAGATGGACGACTCGATTGCCTCGGGAAATCGCTGGGGCATCAAGGGAACAGAAGATCTTGGCGGCGGCCTGAAGGCCATCTTCGACCTTGAAAACGGTTTCGACGCATTGAATGGACAGTTCCGCCAGGGTGGCCGGGAATTCGGACGTCAGGCATGGGTAGGATTGCAGAACAACTACGCGTCCATCACGATGGGCCGACAGTACGACTTGGTCTACGACTACACGGCGAACTATGCAATGAGCGCGTGGGCGAGCGGGTACGCTACGCACCAGGGTGATCTGGACCGGATGGGCTGGGAACGTCTGGACAATGTGGTCAAGATCAAGAGCGCTGATTTTCATGGTCTGCAAGGCGGTGCGATGTATTCGTTCGGCAACGTTGCGGGCAGCCTGCACGACCAGAGTGCATGGTCGGCTGGCGGCCAATACAACCACGGCCAGTTTTCAGCCGGTGCGGTTTATCTCCGCATGAACAATCCGAATGGCTCGAACGCCATTGACCCGTACGGTTCCATGGGCGTATCCAGTTTCCTCGGCCAGACCACCGCCACGCGCGATCCGGCAACCGGCAAGGTAACCGACCTGTTCTCCGCCACACCGCTGGAGATCGACAGCCAGAGCGTGCTTACCCTGGGCGCGAGTTATGTCCTGTCGACGGTGACCTACGGGATTGCGTATTCCGATGTCTGGTTCAAGGGCTTTGGCCGGACATCGGCATTGCGCACGTATGACGTAGGCGCTTCGTGGCAGGTCACACCATCGTTCAATGCGGCAGCCGGCTACTTCTATTCCACCTTCGAAGGTCACCACTACAACGAAGGCAGTCTCGGTATCGACTATGCGTTTTCGAAGCGGACCGACGTCTATCTGCAGGGCTCCTACCTGCGGGCGTCGTCGGGCGTGGACGCGGTGCAGGGTTTCCTGTTCACGCCGTCGACCACCAGCACGCAGACAAGCGTGCGGATTGGATTGCGCCACCGGTTCTGACGTAACGAACGAGGCCGCGCGGCTCAGGCCGTCGCGCGGCGCAATGCGCAGCCACCGATGAGAAAACGGTTTATTCGCCGCCGATGACAGCGCGCAATGTTCCCGGACGCAGGCGCATGGGTGAATACGGCGTCATGTCCACGCCCGGATCGCGACCGGTCATCAGATCCGCGACCATGCGCGCTGTCAGTGGCCCGAGCGTGTAACCCGCGTCCCCCGGGATGGCGGCATGCAAGCCCGGTATGCCGGGCATCTCGCCCAGCACGCCGCGTCCATCGACTTTCGAATTGATGCCGGCCCAGGTCCGGATGATCTGCAGCGATACAAGCGCCGGCACCATGAACTGGGCAAGCGACACATTGCCGATCATGCTGGCCGGATCGACGACCGGAAAATCCGCGCCGTCAGCAAGCTTTGCGGGCCAGCCGCCGCCAATCACGATCTGCCCCGTCGACAATTGCTTCAGCGTGATCGATCGTTCCGCGTGCTGCACGAGATGCATGATCAACGGCGGTGCCGCTTCGGTGATGTTCATACGCAGCGGCTCGGCTTCCACAGGGAGGAAACTGCCCACGCTGTCCATCAACGCGCGAGCACCCGGGCCAGCCGCAACCGCCACTTGTCTTGCTGTGAGCATGCCCAGCAGCGTGGTCAACGTGAAGCCCGGGTCGTCGGCGTGCAGCCGTTCGACCTTGCACCGGTCGACGATCGTCACGCCCATCTGCACGGCCCACGCCCTCACCTGAGCGTTGCATTTGAGCGGATTGAGCTTGCCTTCATCGGCGCATAATTCGGCTCCGAAGGCGCTCGCGCCGAGATACGGCGCAATCCGTCCAAGCTCGTTACGGTCGAGCAACTCCACCGATAAGCCCAGCTCCCGCTCCCGCCTGCTCTTCGAGACCAGAAAGTCGAACTGCTCGGGCGTCTCGGCAATCATCAGGCCGCCCGACACCTTCATCTCGAAGTCGGCGCCTATCGCGCGTTCGAAGTCGCGCCAGAACGCTACGGCTTTGGGATAGAGCGGCAACTGCTGTTCGAAGCTCGCCACCCGCTCCGGAAAAAGACGCATGAAGCGGCTTTGCATCTGGACATGAAGGCTGCCGGCGTTAGCCGTTGATGCGGCTGAACCGCCTGCATCGATCAGGACGACATCCCGGCCGGCTTGCGCCAGGAAACCCGCAAGGCACAGTCCGACAATGCCCGCGCCGATCACTGCCACATCGACTTGACGACGCGGCAAAGCACCTGCATTGGACACGTTCATGATTCGCCGCCATGCCCCGCGAGTTCGGCTATGGATACCGGCTTGACCGGTACGCGCGGCGCGAAGCCCGACATCTCGTCGCGTTCGCGGCCGAAGCGCGCACACACGATGTCATCGAGGACTGGCGCACAGTATCGGCCCTGGCAGCGTCCCATGCCGATCCGCGTACGGCGCTTGATCGCGCCGACGGTGCTGAGGCCCTCGTCGAGCGCGGCATCGAGCTGCCCGAACGTGACTTCCTCGCAGCGGCAGATTATCGTGTCGCCGCAGCGTTCTTTGGGCGCCGTCAGCGCGCTCGCATAGAATGTCCAGAGCGCTTGCTGGAAGCGTCTCTGCCTGGCAAGTTCAACGATCGCGCGATCCCGCTCGGCTGTGAGTGAAGCGTCGAGCACCTGTCCCTGCGATGCCGCCACCGCCGCGCCCACGATCGTCCCTTCCGCGAGCGCCGCTTTCGCGCCGCCGAGTCCGGTGCAATCGCCGAGCGCGTACACGCCGGCAATGCTCGTCAGGCCCAGATCGTCACGGCGTGTGATGAGCTGGCGGCGGGGTTTATCGAAGTCATGTGCGCAGCCTAGCGCCCGCAGCAGTTCATTGGCCGGCTCGAAGCCATAGCCGAGACAGACGGTGTCGACCTCGATCTTTTGCGCGGGTGTTGCTTCCGGCATGCCCGAGACGCGCGCCAGCGTGACGGACAATCCGCCCGCCGTCTTCTCGATCGATTCGATCACGGTCTCGTTGATGATGCGCACGCCGTGACGCTTCACCGTGCGCTGATAGCCAAGTCCCTCGACCACGAGCGCGGGTGCGGCGAGCGCCATGGTGGCGATTGATCCAATGCTCGCGAGTCCGGGTGCGCGCGCCGCTTCGACGACAGCGGCTACTGTCGCGCCGCCGCTGACAAGTTCGGCCGCGAGCTGCAGGTTGAGCGGACCGTTACCGGCGATCAACACGCGCTTGCCCGGCAATCGCCGCGATGTACGCCACAGGGTCTGGGCGGCGCCGGTGGTCATGACGCCGGGCAGCGTCCAGCCCGGCACTTGCCAGCCGCGCTCATGCGCGCCCGTTGCAACAACGCTTGCGTGCGGCCGGAACCGGATCGAGCGGCCGCGCACGGTCGCGATGAATTCGTTCGGTTCGAATGCGCCCCATACCAGCGCATCGCGGATGATCTCGACGCCCGCCTTGCTCGCAGCATCGATCAAGGCTGCGCCGCGCTGGTGTTGTGCATCGGGCGGCGCAATCCCATCGGACGATGCCGATACACCCAGTTGCTTGTAGTACTGGCCGCCGGGCTGGCTGCGTTCATCGAGCACGGTCACGCGCACGCCGGCGCGCTGCGCCATGAGCGCTGCCGACAACCCGCCCGGTCCCGCGCCGATCACGAGCAATTCGGGCTCGCGCACTTCCGGCTCACGCGCTTCGATGTACCCGCCCGGGCTTGCCGGCACCGGCAGCGCCCGTGCATGCACGCCGCGCCGCACGGTAATCGGCTTGACGATCTTAGTCATGCACGCACGCCGGTTCGCCACGCCATCCACTTCGACAAGACAGTCCTGGCAGACGCCCATGCCGCAAAACACACCGCGCGGCTGACCCGAAGCCGTCGTACGGAAATCCTGGATGCCATGCGCGACAAGCGTCGCCGCCAGCGTTTCGCCGGGCCGCGCCTGCAGCGTCTCGCCGTCGAACTGAATTGCAATGGTTTGGGTCATGTCGGTCATACGTGTTACCGGCTCACAGCGAAGGCTCGAGCCGGGTGTTCAGGACGAGTTCCGCCACGGTTGCATTGTTGGGAAGCGTCAGCAGAAAGGCAATCGTATCAGCGACAGTTTCCGGGCGCAGCCGGTCCGCCACGGGACTCGCGCTTGCAAACCGCGCAATCAGTTCTGTATCCACTGCGCCGGGACACAAGGCCGTGGCACGCACGCCGCTCTCCCAGCCGTCGAAACGCGCTGCGTGCGTAAGCGCCATGACTGCGTGCTTGGTCATGGCATAACCCACCGAATCCGTCGGCCGATACCGCTTGCCGTCCGTCGATGCCACGTTGATCACCCGCCCTTTTCCGCTCACCTTGAGCGCGGGCATGGCGGCGCGGATGGTGCGGAACGGACCCTTGACGTTGACTTCCCACATGGTGTCGAGCGCGGTGTCGTCGCCACGATCCAGCGTGATTTCGAGCAGGATGCCTGCGTTGTTGATCAGCGCGTCGAGGCGCCCGAAGCGCGCGAGTGTGGCGTCGACCCACGCGGCCGGGGACAGCGGATCGAATGCGTCATAGCGTTCGATCAAAACCCTTTCCTTGTCCGCTGCAAGAGCCGGCGCGACGCCTGCCGGATCGCGCACGCCGAGCGACAACGTGTAGCCGTCATCGTAGAGACGTTGTGCGATGGCGGCGCCAATACCTCGTGACGCGCCCGACAACATCACCACGCCGCGCACAGGTTCCGAAT
This sequence comes from uncultured Caballeronia sp., assembly GCF_964243625.1. NCBI lineage: Bacteria > Pseudomonadati > Pseudomonadota > Betaproteobacteria > Burkholderiales > Burkholderiaceae > Caballeronia > uncultured Caballeronia sp. Next base: position 7,899 of record NZ_CAXTGZ010000126.1, on the reverse strand, counting down.
GCTTCGACATCAGAACAGCCCCTGGTAGACGCCACCATCGTTGACGATATTCTGTGCAGTCATGAAGCCATTCTGCGCGCTGCACAAGAACGCAATCAGATCGCCGCACTCGGACGGATCAGCAAAGCGTCCAGCCGGGCAATGCTTCAGCCGATCCGCGACAATCGCCTCATAGGTCGTGTTGCCGCGTGCCGCGTGGCCGTGCAGGTTCGTGGTGAGCGCATCGGTTTCGAACAATCCCGGGCACACGCTGTTGATCACAACGTTGTGCGGAATCAGTTCGCGCGACATGGCGGCGATCGCGCCCGCAAGCGCAAGGCGCGCCGCGTGACTGGGTCCGAAGCCGACCTGCGGGAACTTGATGAAGCTCACTGACATGTTCACGATCCGGCCGAAGCCACGCTCGCTCATGCCCGGCACGACCGCGCGGATCAGTTCCAGCGACGAATAAAAATGCGCTTCCATCCAGCCCTCCCAGCCTTCGCGCGTGATCTTGCGGAAGTCGTCGGGCACCTGCCGGATGCCGGGATTCGCCACCAGGATGTCCACGATGCCCGCTTGCGCCAGGACCGCAGCGCGTCCCTCGGACGTGCCGAGATCAGCGCTGACGGTCGCGACCTTGACGCCGGTTTCTGCCACGAGTTCACGCGCGGCGGTATCGAGTGTTTCCTGCGATCGTGCAACCAAAGTCAGGTCCACGCCCTCTCTCGCGAGCGAACGCGCCGCCGCCAGTCCCAAGCCCTTGCTACCGCCGCATACGACCGCGCGGCGTCCTCTGATGCCTAAATCCATGTTGTCTCCGTGCGCCGGCGCTGTCAGGCGCGGGCGTGTTGCAAGTCGATTTTTCTCAGACGTTTTTCGCAAACGATGCCGCAAGCAAACGCGGCGGCACCTTGAAGCGTCCGGCAACGTCGCGCCATTGCTCGCGCACCGTCGTGACCTCGGCGGTGTCGCCCGCGACCAGCACCGTCGCGGGCAACAGTTGCGCGTTATAGCGCGCGGCGCCGGATTCGGTGTAGCCGCCGGCATCGAGGAAAGCGACGAAATCACCGCGTGCGAGCGCGGGCATGGTGCGATCGGCGCCGACTTCATCGGAGTTGCAAAGCGGACCGACCAGATCGACGTGCTCCGTTGCCGGGCGCGCGGTGTCCTTCACGGCGACCGCGTGGTAGTACCAGTCGAGCGCCGATGCCCAGGAAAGATGGTTTGTCGAAAGATCCAGGTTCACCCATTTTTTCGTGGCGCCCTGCTTGATCGCGCCGACTCTTCCAACTGCAACGCCGGACGGCCCCGAAATTGCGCGGCCCGGTTCAATGCGCAGTTTGGGCAGCGGCAGGTTCAGGCGTTCCGCTTCTTCGCGGATCGCAGCGCCGCACATACGGCCGTAGATCTCCGGCGTGGGTGCGGCGTTGTCGTCGATCTGCGAGCGCGGCCCCGTGCCGTACCACTTGCCGAAGGTCCAGCCGCCGCCAATGTCGATGCACGGCGGCGTCCAGCCGGTTTCATCGCGCAAGAAGCCGGACCATGTGATCATCTCGCGCGCCATGATCGCGAAATTTTCGGGATCGTTCGACATGCGGCTCAGGTGGAAATGCGTTTCTTTCAACTCGATATCAGGCATCTGCTGCGCCCGCTTGACGATCTCGACGGTCTGCTCGCGCGTCATGCCCCACTTGGTCGAGTCGCTCTGTTCCTTGAGCGTGCCGGGACCGTGCATGGCAACACCCGTGCGTCCCGCGAGCGGCAACAGGTCGAGCTTGAGCCGGATGCCGATAGCCGCCTTCTTGCCAAGCCGCTTCGAGATTGCATCGATGCGATCCAGTTCATCCATTGCATCGATATTCACGCAGATGCCATTCGAGATCGCCATCTCGAGTTCTTCTTCCTGCTTGTTCGAGCCGTTGAGTACGAGCTTTTGCGGATCGGTTCCGGCTAGCAGCGCGATATACATCTCGTTCACGCCAAAGCAGTCACCGCCCGCGCCTTCCTGGTTCAGGATGTGGCGGATCGCGAGTCCGTTGTTCGACTTGTTGGCGAAGAGAATCTCGACCTGCGGATAATGCGCGAGAAAACCATCGCGAAACGCGCGATATCGGTCACGCAGTTCGTTTTCCGAAATGATGTAGAGCGGTGCGCCGTGCGTCTCGGCGAGGGCTTGCACGTCGCAGCCGTCGACCCAGAGATTGCCGTTGGCGCCAATACCGATGTACTTGCCGTACTGCACGGAAAACCCGCAGGGATTTGCGTCGGGCTGATGTCCTGTCATTGCTTTCTCCTTCCTGGATTTTTATTTTCGGCGAGTTTGGGTCAGAGCAAGCCTTCGGCTCGCAACCCCGCCGCCAGCGAATCGCGCTGGCTGGAATTGAGCGCGCGCAGCGGCGCCCGTGGTTTTCCGCCGCCTGGAATGCCGAGCAGATCCATGGCGGCTTTCGTCGACGGATACAGCGTGCGGCCGTCGGCTGTAAAAAGATCGGTCAGGCGGCGCCCTGTTGCCTGCAGGCGCGCGGCGAGCAGCGTGTCGCCGCTGCGGGCGGCCTCGAAAAGCTTCTGGCCGCCTTCATCCCAGACATTAGGAAAGCAGTCGATCACGCCGTCGGCGCCGAGCTGGACGGCCGGAACGCCGAACACCGACGACGGTCCGCAAAACACCCGCAGCGTTTCGTGCACCGCGAGGAACGTGCTGTAGAAATTGTTCCAGTCACCCGAGCTTTCCTTTACTGCCACAACGCGCTCGAGCTTGCCCAGCCGCGCGACCAGTTTGGGCGTCAGGTAATTCACTGCGTTGCCGGGGATGTTGTAGAGCATCACCGGCAAGCCGGCGTGCGCAGTGACGTCGGCGTAGTGCGCGTGGATCTCGTCATCGGTGAGCTTGACGAAATACGGCGGCAGGATCAGCGCGCCATCGCATCCCGCTTTCTCCGCCTGCCGGGTCAGCGCGATCGTGTCTTCCACCCCGATCATGCCGGTCCCTGCAATCAACGTCCCGCGCGTGCCCATGACTTCTTTCGACGCTACAAACAAGCGTGCGCGTTCGTCGGTGTTCATCGCCCAGAATTCGCCGGTGCAGCCGCCGACGACCACGCCGGTCGCGCCGAGCTTCAGATGCCGTTCGATGACATCGCCGAGCTCGCGTTCGTCGAGCTTGCCGTTGTCGTCGAAGGGCGTGGTGATTGCTGGCATGGCGCCGGACCAGTTGACGCTTTCTCTGTTCATGCTTTTGACCCGTATTTGATGATGTGAATGTTCAGGCTGCGTCGCGCGTGCGCTTGATCGACGTGACGTTGGTGTCGTCGCGGTTCAGCCGCTGGCCGTTCTGGCGCGAAAAAACGTGCAGGCGTGCGAGCGTGACTTCGAACGGCACGCTCTGGCCAGCGCGGAGCTCGGCTGCGAGCGGTACGTCGCTGGCAATGCGCGTACAGAGCGATGCACCACCGCAATCCATCAGCACGATGGACTCGTGGCCCGTCGGCTCGACCACTTTGATGCGAGCGCTGAGTGTCCCGCGGCCCAGCACGATGTCTTCGGGCCGGATGCCGGCGGAAACCGCACCGGACGCGTCCGCGCGCAGCGCGGAATGCGGCAGGCGCAATGCCACGCCGCCTGCTTGCAGCGAGAAGCCTGTATCGTCGCGCTGCAGGTCGCCATCGATCAGGGACATCGCAGGCGTGCCGATGAACCCGGCCACGAACTGGTTCGCCGGCCGGTAGTAGATTTCATCGGGCGTGCCGAATTGTTGCAACACGCCGCCACTCATCACGGCGATCCGCGTGGACATGGTCATTGCTTCGAGCTGGTCGTGCGTCACGTACACCGTCGTCGTACCCATGCGCTGATGCAGCTCGATCAGCTCGGCCCGCATATGCGCGCGCAACTTGGCGTCGAGATTCGACAGCGGTTCGTCCAGCAGGAACACCTTCGGTTTGCGGATCAGCGCACGGCCAAGCGCGACGCGCTGCTGCTGGCCGCCCGAAAGCTGCTTCGGCTTTCTCGCGAGCAACGGTTCGAGTTGCAGCAACTGCGCAATGTTGTTCAGCATTGCAGGCCACTCCTGCTTCGGAACACCACGCTTTTTCAGCGGATACACAATGTTCTCCGCAACCGTCAGATGCGGATACAGCGCGTAGGACTGGAACACCATCGCAATATCGCGCTTCGCCGGCGGCAACTCGTGCACTTCGATGCCGCCAATATGGATCGCGCCGCTCGTCGGCTGCTCCAGGCCCGCAAGCATGCGCAGCGTCGTTGTCTTGCCACAACCGGAAGGTCCGAGCAGGCACACGAATTCACCGTCGCGAATATCGAGATCGAGTGAGGGAATCGACACCGTATCGCCAAATACCTTGCGTACATTCTTGAAACTTACTGCTGCCATTGAGGTGCTCCGGAGTGCATAGTCAGTGTGCCGTCGGTGCTCATCCCGCGGGCGTTCAACCCTTCACACCGCCAGCGCCAAAACCGCTAGTGAGATAACGCTGAAGGAAAGCGAAGAAGAACAGCAACGGCACGCTCATCATCACGGAAGCCGCCATCAACAGCGACCACTCGATGTTGAACGACGACACGAGCATGTTCATCACGCCGGTGGTAAGCGGACGGGTCTCGTCGGTGTTGACCATGACGAGCGCGTACAGGTACTCGTTCCACGCCAGAATGAACGTGAACAGCGCGGTCGAGATGATTCCGGGCAGCGCTTGCGGCAGGATCACATCGACGAACGCACCCAGCCGGCTCGCGCCGTCCACCAGCGCGGCAGCTTCGAGGTCGTCCGGAATGCCGGCCATGAACGAGCGCAAAAGCCACATTGCGTAGGGCAAGGCAAACGTGGTGTACGAGATCACCAGACTGGTCAGTGTGTTCTGCAAGCCCAGCTTCACCATCATGAGGTAAAGCGGAATGATCAACACCACAGACGGCATCAGGTAGGTGCAAAGAACCGCGGTGGCGATCGCCTCGCGGCCGCGATAGGCGAAGCGCGCAAGGCTGTAACCGCCGAAGGTGGCGACCGCCATGACAACGACGGTAGTCGCCGCCGACAGCACGATCGAATTCCAGAAGTAGCTGATGAACGGCGTGTCCTCCAGCAGCCGCCGATAATGCTCGAACGTCACGTGCTCCGGCAGAAGCCTGATCGGATAGACGAACAGTTCGCTCTGCGGCTTGATGGATGTCAGCACCATCCAGATCAGCGGGAACACCATCAGGATCACGATCACCCAGGTGACGAGCGACGCGGGAATGTTGGTTTTATCGGCCCGCATCGTGGCTCCTTGTGCGTTGTGCGCGATAAAGGTAGGCCGCCATCAAAACGCCCATGACCACCATCATTCCAACCGCGGAAGCGGAAGCCGCGCCCATCTGGTTCAGACCGAACGCCTGCTGATAGACGAGCAGCGGCACGGATCGTGTCTGATTGACCGGGCCTCCGCCAGTCATCAGGTAAAGCAGGTCGAACTCCTTGAAGTCCCAGATGATCCGCAACAGGATCACGACGCCGAGCACTTCACGCAACTGCGGCAGCGTGACGTCGAAAAAACGGCCGAACGGACCGGCGCCGTCCATGCGCGCGGCTTCATAGAGCGCGAGCGGAATGGTCTGCAGTCGCGCCAGCACCGCGATCACAACGAACGGAAAGTACTTCCAGGTGCCGACCAGAACAATGCTGATCATGGCGTTGGGCATTTCGCCGAGCCAGTTGACCGGACTGCTGATCACATGGAGTTCGAGCAGGACCTGATTGAGTACGCCATAGAGATCGTTGAAGAGCCAGCGCCAGACCAGCACGGCGACCACGGTCGACACAAAATAAGGGAACAGCACCAGGCTGCGCGCTGCCGAGCGCATGGCGATCTTCTCGTTGAGGAGCAGCGCCATGCCGACGCCGCACAGGATCTGCAGGACGAGCGTGGACGTGGTCCAGACGATCGTTACCCATAACGAATACCAGAACGTCGATGAACCGAGCATGTCCCGATAATTCGCCAGGCCCACAAAGCTCGACGCCTGCGTGGGCGTGTACACCGAGTTCAGGGAAAGCCACAGTGCATAAAGAAGCGGATACACAATGGTTGCGATCAACAGCAACACTGCCGGCGCGATAAGCAACATGCCGAGCCTGCTGTACGTCGATTCGAGAGAGCGGATGCCCATGCGGGGCAATGAAACAGTGGCCATGCGTTTTCCAATGCGTGCCCGTGCGAATGCGATCCGGGCAGTGACGGACGAAAGATGGTTGGCGCAACGCGTGACGCATCGAGCGCCATGCGTTTGCGCGGCCGGCCGTGTCAGGCTTTCATCAGCGTTTCGAGCTTCTTTGCGGTCGCACCGACTACGGACTTCGGCGCTTCGTTGTTGAGCACGACGCGCTGGACCAGTTCAGCCAGGACATTGCTCGCGACGATCTCGTTGGCCCTTCGGTTCGGCTTGTGTGCCGGCGACTCGTAGCCAAGGTTGTGACCGGACGCGGCGGCAGCCGACATCAGTTCGACTTCCTTCGGATACTTCTTGATGATCGGATTGCTGTTATAGCGAGGATCGGCCGCAATGGTCTTCAATACCGGCAGCAGATGCGCGGGCGCGCCCAGCAACTCGGAAATATAGCCCGCAGGATCGAAAAGATATTCTGCGAACATTTTGGATGCCGAAATGTTCTTGGCCTTCTTAGGAATGAAGACGCACGGAAAGTCGTTATAGGTCCATGCCGGTACCGACTTGGAAATCGTGGGATACGTGGCGCAAGTCACCGAATCGGCAATGCCGGGATTCTGCGCGGCAATGTTGTCCAGCACGCGCCCGCCATAAATGCCCGTCGCGGTCGATCCGGAGACAAACGCGGTCAGGCTTTCTCCCCAGCTATAACCGGTCGCGCCGGGCGGGCAGAACTCGCGCATCGACTTGTAGAAATCGAGTGCGTTGAGCGTTGCCTGACTGTCGATTGCAACCTGCAGATCCGGCGTGAATACCTGCCCGCCTGCACGATGGATGAAGCCGAGCAGTATCAACGAAGTCATGCTGTTCAGGCCGTATGGCAGCGGCGCACCATAAATCCGGCCGCCCTGCATCTTCTTGCATGCGGCGCGAAGTTCGTCCCACGTCTCGGGCACCTTGTCCACGCCAGACTTTTGCATCAGGTCACGACGAATCCATAGAACGTCGGCGGCCGTATTTGCAAGGCCCGTGGCGCACAGCTTTCCGTCCGCGGTCCTGAACACATCGTTTGCATTCGGATAGTACTTGTCGATACCAACGGCTGCGACGACGTCATCGACCGGTTCGACCAGCCCGTCTGCGTAATAGGTTTGCGCGGCATAGGACGGGAGGTGAGTGATGATGTCAGGCACCTGGTTTGCGGCAAACGCTGCCGCAAGCTGCGCCGGATAACCCTCGTCCGACGTCGCCTCGAACACGACCTTGACGCCCGGGTGCGCTGCCATGAAACCGGCGATCTGCGCTTTGTAGGCCTTCAACTGGTCGGGCGCGGCCTGGGTCGACCACCAGCGCAGCGTAATGGGATCCGCTGCGAATGCGCCGCGGCCGAATGCGAGGCCCCCGATGCCCGCGGTCATGCCCGCCGACGCCGCCAGTTTGAGCAAACGGCGGCGCTTTGCCGAAAGAGTTGGTGCCTTCACCTGCCGATCCCCATCGAACGTCATTCAGCTTCGCTCCCAATATAAATGTGCGCCTGTCGCACCGATGTGCGTATTTATACATGAGCAATAAGTGACATACAACGGATTTTTAGCCGATATTTGAGAGCCGAGCCTCCCGTACAACCCAATAATTTTACTTATGTTCGCCTGTCGCACATGAATGTGCAGCGCCCGCCACGTCAATGTGAAGCCGTCAGACCGGTCGCGCACCCCAAACTTCGACTATGATCGTGCGACACATCCGGCTGGCATC
>NZ_CAXTGZ010000125.1:0-13623 GCF_964243625.1 uncultured Caballeronia sp. | reverse complement strand
CGCCTGCCGGCTCGCGAGCGAGGTGCTCGATTTCATCACGCCCCACATTGTCGCGGGCGTAACGACCGGCGAACTGGATCGCCTTTGCCACGAATACATGGCGAAGGAACAGGGCACCGTGCCCGCGCCCCTGAATTACCAGCCGCCGGGTTATCCGCCCTACCCCAAGGCCACCTGCATTTCCGTCAACGACGTGATCTGCCACGGCATTCCCGGCGACAAGGCGTTGAAGAACGGCGACGCGCTGAATATCGACATCACGGTGATCAAGGACGGTTATTTCGGCGATACCAGCCGCATGTTCCTGGTCGGCGAAGGTTCCATCCTGGCCAAGCGGCTGGTGCAGACCACCTTCGACTGCATGTGGCTTGGCATCGACCAGATCAAGGCGGGCGCGCATCTGGGCGATATCGGCTACGCCATCCAGAAACATGCCGAAGCGCAAGGTTACAGCGTGGTGCGCGAATATTGCGGTCACGGCGTGGGCAAGGTGTTCCACGAAGACCCGCAAGTGCTGCATTACGGCCGCCCGGGTACGGGCATCGAATTGCAGGCCGGGATGATCTTTACCGTCGAACCCATGATCAACGCCGGTCGCCGCGATATCCGCACCATGCCTGATCAGTGGACCGTGAAGACCCGCGACCGCAGCTTGTCGGCGCAATGGGAGCATACGGTGCTGGTGACGCCGACGGGTTATGAAGTGCTGACCGTGTCGGCCGGAACGCAGGCACCTTCCGAGCTGATCGCCGCGACGGCTTGATTGATCGGAAGCACCCCGCGAGAGACCCGGTATCTCGCGCAACTGTTCGGGGCACGGCCCGGCGCATTGAAAGACGGCGAGCGCAGCGTTTCGTCGAATATAACGTTCTTCCACTGACCTCACGATCCGCCTGCCCATGAGCGTACCCGCCGACGCCCCGCCTATTGCCGATTCGTTGAAAGCCTCGTACAAGACAGCGAAAGCCGCGCTGCTCGAGCGCTTCAAGAGCGCGACCAATGTCGATGGCCTGATGCATGCCCTCGCCCGCGCCACCGACGACGCCCTCAAGGGCGCGTGGGACGCGTGCGAGATGCCGGCATCAGCGGCGTTGCTGGCGGTCGGCGGTTACGGGCGCGGCGAGCTCGCGCCGTATTCGGACATCGATATCCTCGTCCTGCTGCCCGATCACGAGACGCCCGATCAGGTGGAAACGCTTGGTGCACGTATCGAAAAGCTGATCGGCATGGCGTGGGATCTCGGGCTCGAGATTGGCAGCAGCGTGCGCTCGGTGTCGCAGTGCATCCACGAAGCGAGCAACGACATCACCATCCGGACGTCGCTGCTCGAAGCGCGTCGGATCGTGGGCAACGAGAAACTGGTCGATGCCTTCGAAGCGCGCTACCAGCAGACGCTCGATCCGCGTGCGTTTTTCCAGGCCAAGGTGCTGGAAATGCGCCAGCGCCACGCGAAATACCAGGACACGCCGTATAGCCTCGAGCCGAACATCAAGGAAAGCCCCGGCGGCTTGCGAGACCTGCAACTGATCCTGTGGATTTCGCGTGCGGCGGGTTTTGGCAGCAGTTGGCGCGAACTCGATTCACGCGGGCTTATCACCGAGCGTGAAGCGAGTGAGTTGCGGCGCAACGAAGGTTTCCTGAAGACGCTGCGAGCGCGCTTGCACGTGATTGCGAAGCGCCGGCAGGACATTCTCGTATTCGATCTGCAGACCGCGCTCGCGGAAAGCCTGGGTTACAAGGCGACATCGTCCAAACGCGCCAGCGAACAGCTCATGCGCCGCTATTACTGGGCCGCGAAAGCCGTGACGCAGCTCGCAACCATCCTGATCCAGAACGTGGAAGCGCAACTGTTTCCATCGACGAGCGGCGTGACGCGCGTGTTGAACGAGCGCTTCGTCGAGAAGCAGGGAATGCTCGAAATTGCCAGCGACGATGTCTTCGAGCGTCAGCCGAACGCTATTCTCGAAGCCTTCCTGCTGTATGAGCAAACGCGCGGGGTGAAGGGGTTATCGGCGAGGACGTTGCGCGCGATCTACAACGCACGCGACCTGATGGACCGCGACTGGCGCCGCGACCCGGAAAACCGGCGCCTGTTCATGGCGATCCTGCAGGCGCCCGAAGGCATCACGCACGCGCTCAGGCTGATGAACCAGACAAGCGTGCTCGGCCGATATCTGCTGAATTTCCGGCGCATTGTCGGGCAGATGCAGCATGACCTGTATCACGTCTACACCGTCGACCAGCACATCCTGATGGTGTTGCGCAATATCCGCCGTTTTGCGATGGCCGAACACGCGCACGAGTATCCGTTCTGCACGCAGTTGATGGGCAATTTCGAACGCTCGTGGGTGCTCTACGTGGCGGCGCTGTTCCATGACATTGCGAAGGGCCGCGGCGGCGATCACTCCACGCTCGGCATGGTCGATGCCCGGCGTTTTTGCCGCGATCACAACATGAATGCCGACGACAGCGACCTGGTCGTATGGCTCGTCGAGCAGCACCTGACCATGAGCCAGGTCGCGCAGAAGCAGGACACGAGCGATCCGGAAGTCATCAAGCGGTTTGCATCGATGGTGCAGACCGAGCGCCGGCTGAGCGCGCTGTATTTGCTGACCGTCGCCGATATCCGCGGCACGAGCCCCAAGGTCTGGAACGCATGGAAAGGCAAGCTGCTCGAGGATCTGTACCGGGCCACCCGTGCCGTGCTTGGCGGCGCCGAAATGCACGCGCACTCGGAGCTCAAGTCGCGCCAGGAAGACGCGCTTGCGCTGCTGCGCCTTGAAACGGTGCCGGAGAACGCGGAAAAAGCGTTGTGGGACAAGCTGGATGTCGGCTATTTCCTGCGCCATGACGCTGCCGATATCGCCTGGCAGACCCGCGTGCTTTATAAGCACGTCGAGAGTGAAAAGCCGATCGTGCGGGCGCGCCCATCGCCGATCGGCGCGGCGCTCCAAGTACTCGTGTACGTAAAGGACCGGCCGGATCTCTTTGCCGGCATCTGCGCTTATTTCGACAAAAACGGCCTGTCCGTCCTCGATGCACGCATTACAACGACCCGCCACGGTTATGCGCTCGACAATTTTCTGGTCGCGCATCCGGACCATGACGGGCATTATCGCGACATTGCCAACCTCGTCGAACAGCAGTTGAGCATGTTGCTCACCGCCGAGGGCATCTTGCCGGAACCGTCGAAGGGACGGGTTTCCCGGCTGGTGCGCACTTTCCCGATCACACCGCGCGTGGATTTGCGTCCCGACGAACGTGGTCAGTATTACATCCTGTCCGTGTCGGCCAACGACCGGCAGGGCCTCCTTTATTCGATCGCGCGGGTTCTCGCCCAGCACCGGATCGGCGTCCATGCGGCGCGGATCAACACGCTTGGCGAACGTGTGGAAGACGTGTTCCTGCTCGACGGCAAAACCCTATCCGACAACCGGACGCAAATCCAGGTCGAAACCGAGCTGCTGCGCGCGATCGCAGCCTGAGAATCTATGCGCGTCAAACTGACAGCGAAACATCCGCGACCGGCATCGCCGGCGCGTTCCCCCGTTCGTACCGGCAGCGTTGCCGGACGGAAAAAACCGCCTCGGACAGAGGCGCCGGTCGGAGATCGGCCGGTAAGGGTCGATCAGGCGGGAGATCGCCCGGCTACTCCGCGTGGCGATGCACCTCGTGGCGATCGCGGGCCTAGACCTTCGTTTGGGGATCGTGGCGCACCGCGTGGTGACCGTCCTTCGGGCGATGGCGAACGTCGTCCGTTCCCGCCGCGCGGCGATGCACCTCGTGGTGATCGCGGGCCTAGACCTTCGTTTGGGGATCGCGGCGCTCCGCGTGGTGACCGTCCTTCGGGCGATGGCGAACGCCGTCCCTTCACGGCGCGTGGCGATGCACCCCGCGGTGATCGTGGACCACGTCCTTCGTTTGGAGATCGTGGCGCACCACGCGGCGACCGTCCTTCGGGCGATGGCGAACACCGTCCCTTCACGCCACGTGGCGATGCACCTCGTGGTGATCGCGGGCCGCGTCCTTCGTTTGGAGATCGTGGCGCACCACGTGGTGACCGTCCTTCGGGCGATGGCGAACGCCGTCCCTTCACGCCGCGTGGCGATGCACCTCGTGGTGATCGTGGGCCACGTCCGTCATTCGGCGATCGCGGCGCTCCGCGTGGTGACCGTCCTTCGGGGAACGGTGAACGCCGTCCCTTCAGCCCGCGTGACGACGCGCCCCGTGGCGCAAGCAGCGATCGTACGCCCCGCCCGTCGTTCAACGATCGCGGCGCACCGCGTGGTCCGAGTGCCGACCGAGGCCCCCGCCCATCATTTGGCGACCGCGGCGGCGCGCCGCGCGGCGATCGCCCGACTGGTGCCGGCGAACGCCGCCCGTTCAAGCCCCGTGAAGATTCCCGTGGCCCGGCAAGCGATCGCGCGCCGCGCCCGTCGTTCAGCGACACCGGCGCACCCCGCCGCGAGCGCAACCACGCGCACGATGGCAGCCCGCGTCCGGCCTCCTTCGATCGCCAGCGTCCGCCAGGCGATCGTCCCTACGCAAAACGCGAGGCATCGCCGGAACGCTTCGGTGACGAGCGCAAGCCCCCACGCAAACCAGCGGCCAAACCCTCTAAACCCCGCGATGCAGACGCGCCGCCCTCACCGGCCCGCATCGCGCGCGAAGGTGAAGACGGGCTCGTGCGTTTGTCGAAAGTGATGTCGGAACTCGGCCTCTGTTCGCGCCGGGAAGCCGATGAGTGGATCGAAAAAGGCTGGGTGCTGGTAGACGGCGTGGTCATCGATACGCTTGGCACCAAGATCCGTCCCGATCAGAACATCGAGATCGCTCAGGCCGCGCATGCCGCACAAATGCAACAGGTGACGATCCTGATCCACAAGCCGGTCGGCTATGTTTCGGGTCAGGCGGAAGACGGGTATCAGCCGGCGGTCACGCTGGTCAACCCTTCGAACCATTGGGCCGATGACCAATCCGGCATCCGCTTTTCACCCACGCATCTGCGCACGCTGGCGCCTGCGGGACGTCTGGATATCGACTCGACAGGTCTGCTCGTGCTCACGCAGGATGGCCGCGTGGCGAAGCAGTTGATCGGCGGACATTCGGATGTCGACAAGGAATATCTCGTGCGCGTGAAATTCGGCGAGCATGAACTCGATATCGAATCGCACTTTCCACCGGAAAGTCTCGCGCTCCTGCGCCATGGCCTCGCACTTGACGACGTGCCGCTCAAGACCGCCCAGGTCAGCTGGCAAAACGGAGAGCAACTGCGCTTCGTGTTGCGCGAAGGCAAAAAGCGCCAGATTCGCCGGATGTGCGAGTTGGTCGGCCTGGAAGTGGTTGGGCTGAAGCGAATCCGGATGGGCCACGTGACTCTGGGTGCGCTGCCGCCGGGACAATGGCGTTACCTCGGCGCAGACGAAAGCTTCTGATCTGATAGATAACGTCGCGAAAAAACGACGGAATCCGCACAAATCGATGTGAACAGCACCCGCTGATCACATCGATTTTTTTTGGCCAATATTTTGGTTAAAGAAAATATGACTGATGACCGTTAGGCAGGTACACGTGCAATTTACCGCTCCGCCGCGCGTGAGCCTCGCAAAAGCCACTGGAGAATTGCCATGTCCGTTGAGATCATTGTTCGCGAAACAAAAACCGGCCTCGAAATCATCAGCGGCCGACGCCGCCTCGACGCATTGCTCGCGTTGCGCGACGAAGTCGTGGTAATGAGCCCGGGCATTGGCGAAGTCGTCATTGCGCGTTTGCCGGATGGGCGTTTGCAGGCGTCGGCAAATCCGGAACATATCAAGCTGTTTCGTCAGCCGGAGACGGCTTCGGGCAATAAGAGCTTTGCCTGAAACCCGTCGGCAGCCCGTCGATTCAAAGCAATTCCACGGGCTGCCGTGACGACTTTCAGTCGTCGCTCTTCGGATCCAGCCCGGGAAACAGCACCTCGGTGAAACCGAACTTCGAGAAGTCCGTCACGCGCATCGGATAAAGCTTGCCGATCAGGTGATCACATTCGTGCTGCACGACACGCGCGTGAAAGCCCTCGGCAAGCCGCTCGATAGCCGTGCCGTACTGATCAAAACCCTGATAGCGGATCATGGAATACCGCTGCACGGCGCCGCGCAACCCGGGCACCGACAAACACCCTTCCCACCCTTCTTCCATGTCGTGCGACACAGGCGTGATGATCGGATTGATCAACACCGTCTCCGGCACCGGTTGCGCGTCCGGATAACGCTCGTTGTGAGCGAAGCCGAAAATCACCACCTGCAGGTCCACGCCGATCTGCGGCGCCGCAAGTCCAGCGCCGTTCGCATGACGCATGGTGTCGAACATGTCCTCCACCAGGGCGTGCAGTTCGGGCGTATCGAAATGATCCACCGGCTCGGCGATACGCAACAAACGCGGATCGCCCATCTTGAGGATTTCGCGAATCATGGTGTTTCTCCCTCCAAAAGCTTGCGCATACCATCTTCGTCGAGTACCGGAACGCCGAGTTCCTCGGCCTTCACGAGCTTGCTGCCCGCCTCCGCTCCAGCCACCACGTAATTCGTTTTCTTCGATACCGAGCCTGCCACCTTCGCGCCCGCAGCCTCGAGCATTTCCTTGGCGTCCTCGCGCGAAAGCGTAGGCAGCGTACCGGTCAGCACGACCGTCTTGCCGGCGAGCACACCTTGCGGCGCCCTGGGCGCCGGCGGCCCTTCGGGCCATGTAACGTTGCCCGGCGCGCGCAATTGCTCGATCACCATCTGGTTATGCCCTTCGCTGAAAAAATTGTGCAGCGATTCGGCCACGACCGGACCCACGTCGTTCACTTCGAGCAATTCTTCGACGCTTGCCGCCATGATCGGATCGAGCGAACCAAAATGCTTGGCGAGATCCTTCGCCGTGGACTCGCCCACGTGCCGAATACCCAGCGCATAGAGAAACCGCGGCAAGGTGGTGTGCTTGGCCTTGCCGATGGAATCGAAAAGATTCTGGGCAGATTTGTCGGCGAACCGGTCCAGCGCCGCGAGCTTCGCGACGCCCAGATTGAACAGATCGGCCGGCGTGCGCACAATGTTCTGTTCGACCATCTGGTCGATGATCTTCTCACCCAGTCCGTCGATATCGAGCGCGCGCCGCTGCGCGAAATGCCACAGCGCCTGCTTGCGTTGGGCGGGACAGATCAGGCCACCGGTACAACGGGCGATGGCTTCGTCGGGCAGCCGTTCGATTTTCGAACCGCACACCGGACACTCGGTCGGCATCACGAACTCGCGCGCGTCGTCGGGACGGCGATCCAGGATCGCGCCGACAACTTCGGGAATCACGTCGCCGGCACGCCGCACGATCACCGTATCGCCAATACGAATGTCCTTGCGCCGTACTTCGTCTTCGTTGTGCAAGGTCGCGTTCGTCACGGTCGCGCCGCCGACGAACACCGGCGTCAACCGCGCAACCGGTGTGATTGCGCCGGTGCGCCCGACCTGCACGTCGATGGCCAGCAACTGCGTCAGCGCTTCCTGCGCCGGAAACTTGTGTGCGAGCGCGAAGCGCGGTGCACGCGAGACGAAGCCGAGCTTGTCCTGTTCGTCGCGCTGGTTAACCTTATAAACCACGCCGTCGATGTCATACGGCAAACCATCGCGCTTCTCGCCGGTCCTGTGGAAAAAAGCGAGCAACCCGTCCGCGCCCTTCACGACACCGCGCTCCGCGTTCACCGGCAGGCCCATTTGCTTGTACCAGTCGAGCAGCGCCGAGTGCGACGGCGGCATTTCCGCGCCTTCCAGCACACCGATCCCATACGCAAAAAAAGACAGCTTCCGCTGCGCGGTCATCTTCGAATCGAGCTGCCGTAGACCGCCTGCAGCCGCATTGCGCGGGTTGGCGAATTCACGTTGTTCCGCCTCGCGCTGCCGGGCGTTCAGCCGCTCAAAGTCACGCTTGAACATCAGCACTTCGCCGCGGACGTCGAGCCGCTTCGGGATGTTCTTGCCTTTGAGTTTCAACGGAATTGAATGAATGGTGCGAACGTTTTCGGTCACTTCTTCGCCTGTCGCGCCGTCACCGCGCGTCGACGCCTGAACGAACACGCCGTCGTCATACCGCAGCGAAATGGCGAGGCCGTCGAATTTCAGCTCGCACGCATATTCCACGGGCGTATGGCCGAGTGCGTCAGCGACGCGTTTGTCGAATGCAACGATATCTTCGTCGGCAAAGCCGTTGTTCAGCGACAGCATGGGCACGTCGTGCGTGACCGGCTGGAAACCTGTCGCGACCTGCCCGCCGACCCGTAACGTGGGCGAATCCGGCGGGATCAGGTCAGGTTGCGCCGCTTCGATCTGCTGTAGTTCCTTGAACAGAATGTCGTATTCGGCATCGGGCAGCTCCGGCTGGTCGAGAACGTAATACGCGTAGTTCGCACGCTCGAGTTCCGCGCGCAGCCACTCGGCGCGCTCGGCCGGACGGTCGGCGCCCGGGATGGGCGTAGCTGAAACAGCGGGCTCTGCTTTTTCTGCTTTGGCAGCGGCTTTCGGTTTGGCGGACATGCGGCAGGACAGGCTGAGAAGTTGGAAGAAACCGACCTGTCGATTGTCTCAGAGAACGGCTGATCGTGGCATCGGCCGAATGGCCGATGCCTCCGAAATTGATTCGGCAATGCCGCGCCGCTGCGGTAAGCTTTATTGGCTGAACAAGCGCCGCGTGGCGGGCGAGCCCGCGGGAATGCCGGCTTGCTCAAGCTTCGCGTAGAGCGTCATCAACTGTTTTTCGATGGCGAGCAGCGAGCTTTCCGGCAGCGGCCGGCGCTGATCGTCCACCACCCTTGCGCCAATGCGCTCGGACAGCGATTTTGCGTAGTCGCACATGAGGCGAAACGGCAGGATGTCTTCGTCGGCGACCGGCACGTCCAGCACCAGCGTGATCATCTGGCCGCCCTTGTAGGTCAGGTCGTCGCGCAGGAAGTTGGTATCGCCGAAAAGCAGCATGAAAACCGGGTTCTGGCGTGCGTCGAGCTTGACGAAGCGCGTGCCGTCGCGTGAAAGCAGCAAGCCGTCCTGCGACGCCACCGCCTGCACGTAGTTGGCCGACCAGGGCGCGCCGTCAGAGAGAATATTGATGGACAACTGAGCGTCGCATTGGGCCGCGAACGCGTCGAGCTCACGCGCCATTCCGACTGTTTCGAGCATGTCGGGGAATTCGGGCGAACCGTCGATTCCGTCGGCGAAACGCTGTACGCCCGTCACGAACTCGGAAAACTCGAGTTCATTCAGCGGGCCGCCGCGATTGGCAAGCTGGGCCGCTGCACGCAATTCCTCGTAGCGCGCGCCGTTCTTGAGCAATTCCCACGTTGTGCCGCCTTCCGGCTTGCCTTCGATGTGTACCGGTTTCGCGCCCGCGCGCCGCAGCTTCTGTGCGCTCGGAATCAGCTTGTCGCCGGCAATGGGTGCGACAAGGCGAATTGGCACAACGCAATCGATCCGGCGATCCACGATAGCCGGCGGCGCCGAAGAAATGGTGGTCGCGGCCGGCAGCACCGGTTCGTCGTCATCGGCAATGATGGAGGGCGAATCCGGTTCCTCGAAGTCGCCATTCACAGAAGTCGATTCGGCCTGGATATCCACGGCCGTGTCCGCCGGCGCAACCGTGGACAGCGGCCCGGTGCCGCCGAAACTCGGTTCCACGCGTGAGTCCGGCGTGTCGGTTCTGTCAGCCTCGCCGATTGCGGGCTCGCGCCGTACCGGGCGCGTCGGTTCAATGAACGGCTGCTCGTCCTCCGTATCCTGCCGGGCGAGCGATTCCGCCGCTTCCTCAGGCATTGGACGGGGCATCTTGCGGCGCACTTTTGCGCCCTGCCACGCGTTGTAGACCACCACGCCGCCCACCACCACGGCTCCTGCCCCGATCAACCCGAGTGTCAACTCGTCCATGCACGCTCCGTCATACTTTCTGTTTGCGCTGTTTCATGCCGAGCGGCGCCTTTTAAGCTGCCGCTACCCGTGTCCAGCGCTTGTATTGAATTACGCCCCGCGATCTGCGCCGCATCAGGATTCGCAAATCGAACCCCGTTCGCCACTCCGCGCCTGACGCGCCAGAACCGGCCTCCCGGACCGGTTCTTCACTCTGTTTTGATCGCCGGAAGTGCATCAATCCGCGCTCCGGCGAAACGTTCATGCATTCTGGGCGAAACCCGCCGCAGATTCCATATCCACGGCAACAATCCGCGATACACCCTGTTCCTGCATCGTCACGCCGATCAGTTGCTGCGCCATTTCCATCGCGATCTTGTTGTGCGAGATGAAGAGGAACTGCGTCTTCTCCGACATCGCCCGGACGAGGTTCGCGAAGCGTTCCGTGTTGGCGTCGTCGAGTGGCGCATCGACTTCGTCCAACAAGCAGAACGGCGCCGGATTCAACTGGAACATGGCGAACACGAGCGCGGTCGCCGTCAGCGCCTTTTCACCGCCCGAAAGCAGGTGGATGGTCGAATTCTTCTTGCCGGGCGGCTGTGCGAGAACCTGCACGCCGGCATCGAGGATTTCATCGCCCGTCATGACGAGCTTCGCCTGACCGCCACCGAAGAGACGCGGGAACAGCTCGCCGAAATGACGGTTGACCTCGTCGAACGTGCCTTGCAACAATGAGCGCGTTTCCTGGTCGATCTTGTGGATCGCGTCTTCCAGAGTGCCGATGGCGTCGTTCAGATCCGCCGATTGCGAATCGAGGAACGACTTGCGCTCGCTCGCCGCCGCGAGTTCGTCGAGCGCCGCCATGTTGACCGCGCCAAGCGCCGCGATCGCGTTATTCAGACGCGTGACTTCGCCTTGCAGGTACGAAGGCTTCATGTCCGGCGTGAGTTTGGCCTGCAAATCGGCTTCGTCCACGCCGGCGGCCGCCAGTTGCTCGACGAACTGCTCGCCGCTGATGCGCGCGGCCTGCTCTTTCAACTGCAACTCGCCGATCTTGTCGCGCAGCGGCTGCAACGAACGCTCGGCGATCAGCCGAAGCTCGTCTGCCTGACGTAGACGCGCGGTGAGATCGTCCAGTTCGATACGCGTTGACTGCAGCGCCTCTTCCCTGGCCGCGCGCAATTCGAGCGCGTCCTGCAAGCCGGTGTGCGCGGTTTGCTCGTTGATGGTTTCGAGCTCGGCACGCGCATCTTCGAGGGCGCCTGCAACACGTTCGCTCTGCTCTTTCGCTGTTTCGATATTGCGCCGATATTCCTCGATCTTCGCCGCAAGCCCGCGCGCCGCGAAGCTGGCGTCGGTAGCCGCGCGCTCCAGATCGCGCGCTTCCTGACGGGCGTTGGTCAACGCTTCGTCGAGTGCTTCAAACGCGAGCTGGTTGTCTTCGAAACGCGCCTGCAATTCAGCAAGCTCGCCGTCATGGCGCTCGAAGTTCGCTTCCGATTCGGCGCGCAAGGCGCGTTGTTCATCGATCTGCGCCGTGATTTCTGCGAGTTCTTCACGGATTTGCGTGCTGCGCTGCATGTAGCGATCGTGCGCCTGCGTGAGCTTCAGCACGTCCATCTGCAGTGCGTGCACGCGCTGGGTCGCGCGTTCAGCGGCCGAACGTGCGTCGCCGAGCGCCCCCGATGCCTGCGTGTGCGCCGCTTCCGCGCGAACGGCGGCGGCTTTGGCTTCGTCAGCGAGCAGCGCCTGTGCGCGAACCTGCTTCGTCAGGTTTTCGATTTCGTGCTGGCGTGCGAGCATCCCGGCCTGCTCGGAGTCGGCCGCGTAAAGCTGCACGCCGACCCGCGTTACCACGTGCCCGGCCTTCACCACGAACGCGCCGCCATCGGGCAATTGAGCGCGCGTGGAAAGCGCCTGGGCAATGTCATCGGCGACGAACACCTGGGCCAGCCAGTCGGTCAGCACGGCCCGCAAACCCGCGTCGTCAATACGGATCAGCGCCAGGAGCGGCCGCAAACCCGCGGGCGTTTCCTGCGCTCGGCCGGCATTCGGCGGCGCGTAGAACGCGAGCTTGGCCGGCGGTGCGTCGGTGGCGAACGCCTTCACCCAATCGAGATTCGACACTTCCAGCGCCGCGATCCGTTCCCGCAGCACCGATTCCAGCGCCGTTTCCCAGCCGGCTTCCACATGCAGCTTCTTCCAAAGACGCGGCAGCGAACCGAGTTCGTGCTTGTCGAGCCACGGCTGGATCTTGCCCTCGGTCTGGACGTTTTCCTGTAACTGCCTGAGCGCCGCGAGCCGCGCTTCGAGCTGGTGAATCTGGGCGCTTTCGGCTTGCACTTTCTCCTGCGCGGCGCGCCGTTCACCGTCCAGACGCGGAACCGTGTCCTGTGCATCGGCGAGACGCGCTTGGGCTTCTGTGAGGATTTCCTCGTGCTCGGCCATTTGCATGCGCAACTCTTCGAGCTGCGCTTCGTCGGGCGCATCCAGGCCGCCCGCTTCGCTTTTCAGGCGTTCGTGGCGCTGCTGCAATTGCTGCAGTTGCTGGTCGGCATTGCGCTGATGCGCGGCCTCCAGCTTCAACGCCTGCTCCGTGCGCGCGATGGTCGCGCGTTCGTCGTTCAATCCGGTCTGTGCATCGCGAAAACGCGCTTCGAGCGCAGGCAATTCGTCCTGTTTCGCAGCCGCCGTTTCCTGCGCGATGGCCGCCTTTTCCTCGCCGACAGCCAGCGCTTCTTCAGCGTCGTCGATCTCGCCACGCGCTTTCCCGGCCTGCATCTGCCATTGCTCGCGCTGCGCAGTCAACGCGGCGATCTGCGCTTGCACGCGATTACGCGATTCGACGATAAAGCGGATTTCCGCCTCGAGCTTGCTGACTTCGGAATTCGCTTCGTAGAGCGCACCCTGAGCGCCTTGCATGGCGTCGCTTGCACTGTAGTGAGCCACGCGCAGCGTTTCAAGTTGTGCTTCGGCTTCGCGCAGCTTCGCGGTTTGCGATTCGAGTTCGATCTGCGCGTCGCTGATTGCACGCTGCTGACGCTCGGACTCGTTGCCCGCCTCGTTCTTGCGCAAAAGCCACAAGAGCCGCTGCTTTTCCTCGCCATCGGCCTGCAAGGTCTTGTATTTCGTCGCGACGATTGCCTGCGCTTCGAGCTTCTCGAGATTCGCGCTCAGCTCGCGCACGATATCTTCCACGCGGGTCAGGTTTTCGCGGGTGTCGTGCAAGCGGTTTTCGGTCTCGCGCCGGCGCTCCTTGTACTTCGATACCCCCGCGGCCTCTTCCAGGAACACGCGCAGTTCTTCGGGCTTCGCCTCGATGATCCGCGCGATCATGCCCTGCCCGATGATCGCGTACGCACGCGGCCCAAGGCCCGTACCCAGGAAAATGTCCTGGATATGGCGGCGGCGGGCGGGCAGGTTGTTGATGTAGTAGCTGGAGGAGCCGTCGCGCGTGAGTACCCGCTTGACGGCGATTTCGGCGTAGGTGCCCCACTGCCCGGCGGCGCGGCCGTCGGCGTTATCGAAGATCAGTTCGACGCTGGCCCGGCTGCCCGGCTTGCGCGCGGTGGAACCGTTGAATATCACGTCCTGCATCGACTCGCCGCGCAGCTCGGAGGCGCGCGATTCGCCGAGCACCCAGCGCACCGCATCCATGATGTTCGACTTGCCGCAACCGTTGGGCCCGACCACGCCGACCAGTTGGCCCGGCAGCAGG
>NZ_CAXTGZ010000124.1:0-13635 GCF_964243625.1 uncultured Caballeronia sp. | reverse complement strand
GTTGCGCAACTCGTTGCGCTCGCGTTCGCGCAACGCGGTGAACGGCTTGCCCAAAAGCGAAACCTTGCCGGCGCTGGGTTCATCGAGCCCGCCGAGCACGTGCAACAACGTGCTTTTGCCGGAACCCGACGCGCCGACGATCGCGAGCTTTTCGCCGCGATGCACCTGCAATTCAGCATTGTCCAGCACTTGCACGTTAAAGCCGCCCTGCACGAACGTCTTCGAAATGGCCGATGCTTCCAGCACGATGTTGTTCGACACCTCACTCATACCGCAATGCCTCCGCCGGACGGACCTTCGCGCCGCGCCAGCTCGGATAGAGCGTGGCGAGCGATGACAAGACAAACGCGATCAGCCCGATCCGGATCACGTCGGCGGGGACGAGTTCGGACGGCAGTTCGCTGATAAAATACACCGACGGCGGCAGGAACTGCACGCCGAACAGATGTTCGATACCCGGCACGAGCCACGGGATGCTCCAGGCGATCAGGCAACCGAGCGTCACGCCGATTGCCGTGCCGATAAACCCGATCGTCACGCCCTGAATCACGAAGATCTTCATGATCGACCCGGGCTGCGCGCCAAGCGTGCGAAGAATCGCGATGTCCGCTTGCTTATCGGTCACGGTCATCACCAGCGACGAAACCAGGTTGAACGCCGCGACCGCAATGATGAGCGTCAGGATGATGAACATCATGCGTTTTTCGATTTGCACGGCCGAGAACCACGTCTTGTTCTGCTGCGTCCAGTCGCGAATGTAAAGGTCGCCGGAGAGCGTGCGCGAAAGCTGCCGCGCGACTTCCGGCGCGCGTTGCATGTCCTTCAGCTTCAGCCGCACGCCCGTGGGCGCCGGCAGGCGAAAGAGCGCCTGGGCATCGGAGATGGAAATCAGTGCGAGCGTGGAATCGTACTCGTAGTGCCCGGATTCGAATACGCCGACGACCGTGAACTGCTTGAGCCGCGGCAGCATGCCCGCTGGCGTGATCGTGCCTTCAGGGGCCACCAGCGTGATCTTGTCACCCGTTCCTACGCCGAGATTGCTCGCCAGGTCGCGTCCGAGCACGATGCCGAACCCGCCCGGCACGAGATCCGTGAGCTTGCCGCCCTTCATTTCCTTGCCGATATCGGACACTTGCGGTTCGAGCGTCGGCTCGACGCCGCGCAACGCCACGCCGCTGACAGCACCTTGCCGCGTGAGCAGCGCCTGCGCGTCGACATAAGGTGCCGCGCCGATCACTTCCGGATTCTTGCGCGCTTCCTGAGCGGTCAGTTGCCAGTTGGGCATGGACCCCGTCGGCGAAAAGATTTCGACGTGCGCGAGCACCGACAACATGCGATCGCGAACCTCTTTCTGAAAGCCGTTCATTACCGAAAGCACCACGATCAGCGCGGCCACGCCGAGCGCAATGCCGGCCATGGATACCAGCGCAATGAACGAGATGAAACCGTTGCCGGTGGTGCGTTTGCCGGCGCGGGTGTAGCGCCAGCCGATCTGCCATTCATAGGGAAGTTTCAAGCGATTCCTTTCAGCGTCTAACGTTCTTCGATCTGACCATCGCGCATTCGGTGCACGGATGGACGTTCCGTGCGACTTGCGCCGTTTTTATCACCCGATCCGTCGATCAGGCGCGAACTGGACGCGCCGTTGCGCATCCGATCAAGCGCGAAGTTTGCCACACAATGCTTAAGCCCCCCTTTAGAGCGAGGGACGCAATGCGGCGGAAAACGCACGCGAAACGCGTGCAAAACCCTTGACACAGGCCATTCGGCCGATTTCGGGAAGCGAGACGTCAGTCCATACTCGATCAGCTCGCCGGCCGCATGAACCCCTTCCAAAAAGAGTTGGCAATGCCCGCCACGACGGCCCTCGATTTAACCCTTTACGTATTACGCAAAACGTAATACGATGACCATAATGATTCAAACGTTCCGATGCAAGGACACGCAGGCACTTTACGAAGGTGAAACGCCGAAGCGGTTTGCAGCAATTGCAGATGTCGCGACCAGAAGGCTTTCGGCGCTGGATGCTTCGCACGAATTGCGCGACCTGAAATCACCGCCCGGCAACCGTCTCGAACGGCTGTCGGGCGACCGGCGGGGCCAGCTCAGCATCCGGATCAACAGCCAGTGGCGCGTTTGTTTCAAATGGACGACGAAGGGTTCTGTCGACGTCGAAATCATTGACTATCACCAAGCAGGTTGATTCAACATGTCGAAGAACGGAATGCGCGCAGTTCATCCGGGAGAAATTCTTCGGGAAGACTATCTGGTCCCGCTGGAGTTGAGCGTCAACGCGCTGGCGCTGGCGCTCAACGTGCCGGCCACGCGGCTGCACGAGATCGTGAAGGAACGGCGCGGCATCACGGCGGATACGGCTTATCGCCTCGCGCGCTACTTCGACACCACGCCTGAATTCTGGTTGAATCTGCAGGCCATGTACGACCTCAAGACACTGCCCACACGCAGTGAAATCGATCGAAAAGTCGAACCGCGCGAGCCTACCCGCGCTTAAAACGCGCAATCAGCCAGCAGAAGCGCCGGGCCCTTTGCCATACAATGCCCAGCATCATGCCCACGCCCAAGCTCCACGATCTCCATCTTCTTCTTCCGTTCGCGCTGCCGTCCGCCGCCGACGCGGCAACTGCGCTTCACACCCTCGCGCGTCCAGCGCTTGATCGGCTGCTTGCCCGCGCAACGGTCGAGGAACGCGTGATCGGCGAGGATTTTCAGCGCACCTTGCCGCACGAACGCTGGATTGCGCGGCAATTCGGCGTGGTGAACGACTCATCGAATACGTCATCAAGGCAGGCCGCCGACGAAGCACCGCTCGCGCCCTACATGCTGCTCGCCGATGGCGGTTCTCCGGGCGATGCCACATGGGCGTGCATCGAGCCGGTTCACGTTCGTATTGCGCGTGACCACCTGGTCCTGATCGATCCGGCGACGCTCGGCGTGGAGAACGAGGAAGCACGAACGCTGTTCGATGTCGTCAAGCCACTGATAGAAGACCTTGGCCTGACGATCCAGGCGCCGCAACCGGTGCGCTGGTACGTCACGGGCGAAAGCCTCGGCACGCTAGCCGGGGCGTCGCCGTTGCGGGCGAGCGGGCGCAACATCGAGATCTGGCTGCCGCACGAAGCCGGCACGGGCGAGCGCTCGCGGGCATGGATGAAGTTGCAGAACGAAGTGCAGATGGCGTGGTTCGAGCATCCGCTCAACGAAGCGCGCGAAATGCGCGGCCTGCCCGCGATCAATTCGATCTGGTTGCACGCGCAAGGCGCGATTCGCAGCGTGACAAGTCCGTTTGCGCGGGTCATGTCGAGTGCGGCAGCAACACGCGGCCTGGCACTCGCCGCCGATATCGTTCCGGAAGCGCCGCCGGCATCGTTCGCGGCGCTTGCCGCAGATCAAAACCAGAACAATGGCCGCACGCTGGTAGAGCTCGATCCGTTCTCGGCGCCGTTTATAGAACAGGACTGGGCGCGGTGGAATGAAGCGCTCGGTGTTCTCGAGCGCGACTGGTTCGCCCCTGCGCTCAGCGCGCTCGAAAATGGCTCGCTCGGCACGTTGCGCCTTACCTTGTGCAGCGATACCGGCTCCGTATCGCTGAGCGTTACACGCGGTGCGTTGCGCAAATTCTGGCGGCGACGTCCGATGGCCGCGTTGTTCATCGAATAGAAACTGGAACGAATGACCCGAATCGTCACACGTGCCCCCTCTCCCGCCGATGCCGCCGTTCTCGTGCGTCATGGCGTTCATCCGGTTATCGCGCGGCTGTATGCATCGCGCGGTGTGTGTTCACCGGACGAAATCGAAACCGAGCTCAAGAAATTGCACGCGCCCATCGGGCTCAAGGGCTGCGATGAAGCGGCCGCTGTTCTCGCCGATGCGCTCGCAGCGAAGCGCCGCATGCTCGTCGTTGCCGACTACGATTGCGACGGCGCGACGGCCTGCGCGGTGGCCGTTCGCGGACTCCGAATGTTCGGCGCGCAGATCGATTATCTGGTGCCGAATCGTTTCGAATACGGTTACGGGTTGACGCCCGAAATCGTGGCACTGGCGGCGGGCCGGGCCGGAGGCAAGCCGGATCTGCTGATCACGGTCGATAACGGCATCGCGAGCGTGGATGGCGTGGAAGCGGCGAACGCGTTGGGTATCGATGTGCTCGTGACCGACCACCACCTGCCGGGCGACGATCTCCCGCCGGCGCGCGCAATCGTGAATCCGAACCAGCCGGGCTGCAGCTTTCCGAGCAAATGCATTGCGGGCGTGGGCGTGATTTTCTACGTACTGCTGGCGTTGCGCGCGGAATTGCGCCGCCGCAATGCGTTCACGGACGAAGCGCCCGAACCGCGTCTCGACGGCCTGCTCGATCTCGTTGCGCTTGGAACCGTCGCCGACGTGGTGAAGCTCGATCCGAACAACCGCATCCTGGTGGCGCAAGGCCTGAAGCGGATTCGCGCGGGACGCATGCAGCCGGGTATCGCGGCGCTGTTTCGCGCAGCGGCGCGCGATGCGCGCGTTGCATCCGGCTTCGATCTCGGCTTTGCGCTCGGCCCTCGCCTGAACGCGGCGGGACGCTTGTCGGATATGTCGCTCGGCATTGAATGCCTGATCACCGACGACATCGGCCGCGCGTGGGAACTCGCGCAGCAACTCGACGGCATCAACCGCGAACGGCGCGAAATAGAGGCCGGGATGCAGGAACAGGCGCTCGAGGAACTGGCGAGCATCGATCCCGCAGACTCCGCCACGCTGACGCTGTTCAATCCCACCTGGCACCAGGGTGTGATCGGGATTGTCGCCGGGCGTTTGAAGGAGAAATTTCATCGTCCGTCGTTCACATTTGCGCACGCGGATGACAGCGGGGTTTTATCGAAGGGATCGGGACGCTCGATTGCCGGTTTCCATTTGCGCGACGCCGTGGACCTGATTTCCAAGCGCGAGCCCGGAATGATCGTGAAATTCGGCGGACACGCGATGGCCGCGGGCATGACCATCGTCACCGCCGACATTCCCCGCTTCACCGCCGCGTTCGAAGCGGTCGGACGCGAATGGCTGACAACCGAAGCGTTATCGCGGGTGGTTGAAACTGACGGCGAACTCGAAGACGCTTATTTCACGCCGCAATTCGTCGAACTGATCGATAACGCCGTCTGGGGCCAGGGCTTCCCCGCGCCGGTTTTCTCTGGTGAATTCGAAGTGGCTTCGCAGGCGCTGGTGAAGGACAAACACCTGAAACTGCAACTGCGGCGCGGCCAGCAGCGCTTCAATGCGATCTGGTTCAATCATACGGACACGTTGCCGAATCGCACGGTGGTGGCGTACCGGCTGGTTTCAGATACATGGAATGGTGTGGCGCGTGTGCAGATGATCGTCGAGCACGCGCTCGCGTGAAACGCGGGGTCCCGATCGTCCGCGCCCGCCCAGCGCAGGTTGCGGCTAAGTTATAATTTCCCTCTTAGCCAAAAAACCTGAAAACGATCACATGGAAGCGGAACGTCTAAACGCAATCGAGAATCTCCTCGCCGACCTGCGCCATCGCGCCGGCGAGCTCCGGGGGTATCTTTGACTACGACGCCAAGGCTCTTCGCCTCGACGAAGTCAACCGGGTACTAGAAGACCCGAACGTCTGGAACGACTCGAAAAACGCCCAGGCGCTGGGCCGCGAGAAAAAGCTGCTCGACGGCGTCGTCACCACGATCACGGACCTCGATAACGACCTGCGCGACACGCAGGATCTGTTCGACATGGCCCGCGAGGAAGCCGACGAAGACACACTCGTCTCGTGCGAGACAGACGCGGCAGCGCTTCAAAAACGCGTCGAAGACATGGAATTCCGCCGGATGTTCTCGAACCCGGCCGACCCGAACAACTGCTTTATCGATATCCAAGCAGGCGCCGGCGGCACCGAAGCGTGCGACTGGGCAGCCATGCTGATGCGCCAGTACCTGCGCTACTGCGAGCGTAAGGGCTTCAAGACTGAAGTGCTGGAAGAATCCGACGGCGACGTTGCCGGGATCAAGAGCGCGACCATCAAGGTGGAAGGCGAATACGCATACGGATTCCTGCGCACGGAAACGGGCGTGCACCGGCTCGTGCGCAAGTCGCCCTTCGACTCGTCGGGCGGACGCCATACGTCGTTTTCATCGATCTTCGTGTACCCGGAAGTCGACGACTCCATCGAAATCGATATCAATCCGGCGGACATTCGCACCGACACGTATCGCGCGTCGGGCGCGGGCGGCCAGCACATCAACAAGACAGATTCCGCTGTGCGTCTCACGCACGGACCGACGGGGATCGTCGTGCAGTGCCAGAACGACCGCTCGCAGCACCGCAACCGCGCCGAAGCCATGATGATGCTGAAGGCAAAGCTGTACGAGTTCGAAATGCGCAAGCGCCAGGTCGAGAAAGACAACCTGGAAAACAGCAAGACCGACGTGGGCTGGGGTCACCAGATCCGCTCGTACGTGCTCGACAACAGCCGTATCAAGGACTTGCGCACGAACGTGGAAATCAGCAACACGAAATCCGTACTCGATGGCGATCTGGACGACTTCATCAGCGCCAGCCTGAAACAGGGCGTGTAACCGAAGCACGCTTTTAAGCATCTTTTGCAGCGACGTTCTGCAGCAATTCACCGCAGCATTGCGTCGCTGATATTTGCGGCCAACGACCGAATCAGGTCCCAATTCAGCCGCAGTCACCGTATTCATCGCCGAAGACATCATGACCGAACCGACTCAGCCGGGCGCCGCTCCCGAACTGGAAGAAAACCAGATCCTCGCCGAGCGTCGCGACAAGCTCCGTGCGCTGCGCGAGCAAGGCATCGCGTACCCGAACGATTTTCGTCCGACGCACCGGGCCGCCGCGCTGCAAGCCGATTACGCCGATAAAGACAAGGAAGCGCTCGAAGCCGAGCCGCTGCAAGTCGCTGTCGCCGGTCGCATGATGTTGAAACGCGTGATGGGCAAGGCAAGTTTTGCGACAGTGCAGGACGGCAGCGGCCAGATCCAGTTCTTCATCACGCCCGCCGACGTCGGCCAGGACGTCTACGACGCGTTCAAGAAGTGGGACCTGGGCGACATCATCGCGTCGAAGGGCGTTTTGTTCCGCACGAACAAAGGCGAACTTTCTGTCCGATGCACCGAACTGCGTCTGCTGACGAAGGCGTTGCGCCCTCTTCCCGACAAATTTCACGGGCTGTCCGATCAGGAAATGCGCTATCGCCAGCGATACGTCGACCTGATCGTGACGCCGGAAACGCGCCAGACGTTTATTGCGCGCACGAAGGCGTTCGCGTCGATTCGCAGCTTCATGGCGAAGGCGGATTTCATGGAAGTGGAAACGCCGATGCTGCATCCGATTCCCGGCGGCGCCGCGGCAAAGCCGTTCGTCACGCATCACAACGCGCTCGACATGCAGATGTTTTTGCGTATCGCGCCCGAGCTGTATCTGAAGCGGCTGGTGGTCGGCGGCTTTGAACGCGTGTTCGAGATCAATCGCAATTTCCGCAACGAAGGCGTGTCGCCGCGACACAACCCCGAGTTCACCATGATGGAGTTCTACGCCGCGTACACGGAATACACGTGGATCATGAACTTCACGGAAGAGCTGATCCGGCAGGCGGCCATCGATGCACGCGGTACCGCCAACATCACCTATCAGGGGCGCGAGCTGGATTTATCGAAGCCGTTCCATCGGCTGACCATTTGCGAGGCAATTCAGAAATTTGCACCGCAATACACGGACGAACAACTTGGCGATCCAGCGTTCCTGCGCCCGGAACTGAAAAAGTTTGGCGTCGATGCATCGCAGCCGCAGTTCCTGAATGCCGGCGTGGGCGCGCTGCAACTCGCGCTGTTCGAGGAAACCGCGGAATCGCAATTGTGGGAGCCGACGTACATTGTCGACTATCCGCTGGAAGTGTCGCCGCTGGCACGGGCATCGGATACGGTTCCGGGAATCACCGAGCGCTTCGAGCTGTTCATCACGGGCCGCGAGATCGCGAACGGCTTCTCCGAGCTGAACGACCCTGAAGATCAGGCTGCACGCTTTCAAAAGCAGGTCGACCAAAAAGATGCCGGTGACGAAGAAGCCATGTTCTACGACGCCGACTACATTCGCGCGCTCGAACACGGCATGCCGCCGACGGGCGGCTGCGGGATTGGTATTGACCGGATGGTAATGCTGCTCACCGACAGCCCTAGCATCCGTGACGTAATCCTGTTCCCACATTTGCGCCGGGAAGACTGATTCCGGCGAACACGGCTGGTTTGTAAAAAAGGCGCGAAAGCGCCTTTTTTACGTTCAGACGGGTCATGAAGTTTGTAACTTTAGGTAAAAGGTAATTGCTGTTGAGCAAAGCCACGGACCCAGTACAGGCAAAAACCCTTATAAAACAAGCACCTGTAGCACTTATCGATCCCGGTGCGGTTCTTGCATCAATAGATCACACCTAAACGTTACAAATTGATAAATCCGGCGGCGGATACTGCCGCAAACTAATCACCAGACACCCAGCAACATCGCACTCTGCCTTGAGACGGAGGTTCAAAAATGGATAACAGCAACAACAACATGACCACCCCAAATTCACCCAATCGCAAGATTCACCCACTGGTGGCTACCGCCGCGGGTGCGGTCATCATTGCGAGTCTCGCGGCTACGGCCGCCGTCACTGGACTCTTTCCGAAGGCGTCCAGCACGTCGCCTGTGAACGACCAGACGCAAGCAGCACAGGTCGCGACACAACCCGTGGCGCCGACAGCGGCTCAAGCACAGGCGCAGCAGCAAGCCGCTCAACAGCAAGCGGCGCAGCAGCAACAAGCAGCGCAGGAACAGCAGGCCCGCCAAGTGGCTCAACAGCAACCGGCGCAACAGCCGAACTATGCGCAGCAGCAACCAGTGCAAGCTGCGTACTGCTCTACTTGCGGCACGGTTGAAGGCATCTCGGCGGTGAAGCGCGAAGGTCACGGCACGGGTATCGGTGCAGTTGGCGGCGCGGTCGCGGGTGGTCTGATCGGTAACCAGTTTGGTCGCGGAGGTGGCCGTACCGGCATGACGATTCTCGGCGCTTTAGGCGGCGGCCTCGGCGGTAACGCGGTGGAAAAACATCTGCGCAGCGAGACCGATTATTCGGTGCGCGTGCATATGGAAAACGGCAAGACGCGTTATTTCACGTATCGTGAGCCGCCGCCATTCAGCCAGGGCCAACGCGTGCGCATCGAGAACGGTACGCTGGCTGCGGGCTGATATCGGTTGGATGGTTGAGCTGGATAACAAAACGGCGACTCCTCGCGGAATCGCCGTTTTTGTTTTGTCTTGGCCGACGCCAGATTCAGTAATCCGCGTCTTCAATCCATGCCGCCTGGATCGCCTCGAGAATCCTCTCGTTGGATTTCTCAGGATCGTCGTCGAAGCCTGCCAATTCCGTCACCCAGCGATGCAAATCCGTAAATCGCACGAACTGCGGATCGACGTTCTGATGCGCGTCGGTCAGTGCCATCGCGATGTCCTGCGTGTCTGTCCACTTCATGGCAAGCGCTCCTGTCTCAAGGTCCCTGATAGTTTCAGTGATTCTCTTTAGCGTGATTGATGGTGTAGCGCGGAATCTCGACCACGAGATCCTCGTCGGCGGGTGCCATCGCCTGACATGATAACCGCGACGTCGGCTCGAGTCCCCATGCCTTGTCGAGCAAATCGTCCTCGTCTTCTTCCGATGGAACCAGCGCGTTGAATCCTTCGCGGATGATCACGTGACACGTCGTGCAGGCGCATGACTTCTCGCATGCGTGCTCGATCTCGATGCCGTTATCCAGCAAGTTGTCGCAAATACTCTTCGATAAATCCGCGTCGATCACCGCGCCATCCGGGCACAACTCGACGTGGGGCAAAACTACGATCTGGGGCATGACTTCTTTCCGTTCTATGTCGTTATGGGCTCAGAGTTCGTCGAGCCGGCGGCCGGCGAGTGCGCGGCGAATACTTTTGTTCATGCGGCGGGCGGCGAACTCGTCGGTGGCGGCGGCCAGTTCCTTGGTCGCGGCTTCGATGGCGTCCGTGCTGTCGCCCGTCGTGACCGTTGCCAGCTGGCCGATCAACATTTCGATATTCGCGCGCTCGGCGTCGTCCAGCAGTTCGCTGTCCGCGCCCAACGCCGCTTGCGATGCTTCTACCAGACGCCGTGCGTCGACTTGCGCTTCGCGCAGTGCGCGGGCGCGCATATCGACTTCGGCGGTGGTGAAGCTCTCTTCCAGCATGCGGGCAACGTCGTCATCGGCGAGACCATAGGACGGTTTCACGACCACCGATGCCTCCACGCCCGACAATTGTTCGCGCGCAAACACCGACAGCAAACCGTCCGCGTCCACCTGATACGTCACGCGAATGCGCGCAGCGCCGGCGGCCATGGGCGGAATGCCGCGCAGCTCGAAACGCGCGAGCGACCGGCAGTCGGAAACGAGCTCGCGTTCGCCCTGCACCACGTGAATGGCCATTGCGGTCTGGCCGTCCTTGAAGGTTGTGAAGTCCTGCGCGCGCGCGACCGGAATGGTCGAATTGCGCGGGATGATTTTTTCCGTCAGGCCGCCCATGGTTTCGACACCGAGCGACAGCGGAATCACGTCCAGCAACAGCCAGTCATCGCCCTCGCCGCTTCGATTGCCCGCGAGCATGTCGGCCTGGATCGCAGCGCCGAGCGCCACGACCTGATCGGGATCGAGATTGGTCAATGGCGGCTGGCCGAAATATTCTTCGACCGCGCGCCGAATCACCGGCATGCGCGTCGCGCCGCCAACCAGCACGACGCCCTTGATCTCGGACGCCGAGATCTTCGCATCGCGCAACGCCTTGCGGGTCGGCGTCAGCGTGCGTGCAACCAGCGCTTCAGTCAGCGCGGCAAAGTCGGTTTCGGTGATTGTCAGATCGATTTTCTGACCATCGGAGAACGCGGCTTCGATGCGCGCTTCCGGCGCATCCGACAACGCTTCCTTGGCCGTACGCACATGATCGAGCAACAGCCGCACGTCTTCCGGCGTTGCCGGCTTCACCTTCGCTTTTGCGAGCACGTGCCGATAAACCATGGCATCGAAATCATCCCCGCCCAGCGCTGAATCGCCGCCTGCCGCGAGCACTTCGAAGACGCCTTTGGTGAGCTTGAGAATCGACAGGTCGAAGGTTCCGCCGCCGAGGTCGTACACGGCGTATAACCCTTCCGATGCGTTGTCCAGCCCGTAAGCAATCGCGGCCGCAGTCGGTTCGTTCAGCAAACGCAGCACGTTCAGGCCGGCGAGTTTCGCGGCGTCTTTCGTGGCTTGACGCTGGGCTTCATCGAAATAAGCCGGAACGGTGATCACCGCACCGACCAGATCGTCGCCAAGCGAATCTTCCGCGCGATAACGCAACGTCGCCAGGATTTCCGCCGATACTTCCACCGGGCTCTTCACACCATCGATAGTACGAATCTGCACCATGCCTGGCGCATCGACAAAATCGTAGGGCGCGTTCTCGGCGCCTTCCACTTCACTCTTGCCGCGGCCCATGAAACGCTTGACCGAAACAATCGTGTTGCGCGGATCAAGCGCCGCTTCTTCCTTCGCAACACGACCGATACGCCGGCCGCCCTTCTCCAGATACCGGACCACCGACGGCAGCAGGTAATGGCCGTCCTCGTCGGGCAGCACTTCAGCTACGCTGTTGCGCATTGCGGCCACGAGCGAATTCGTCGTACCGAGATCGATGCCCACGGCAATGCGCCGCTGATGCGGCGCCGGAGCCATGCCGGGTTCTGAAATTTGCAGTAAAGCCATCGTTGCTCTATTGGGGGTTGGTGACGCCTGTAGTGTCGTCTGGTGGTCTGAAATCAGTCGAGCTTTTCGATCTGGTTGCCAATCTCGCTCGCCACACGTTCGATAAACATCAACTGGCGGACGGCTTCACTTGCCGCCTGATCGGCGTGACTGTCGATCAAAGCCGCCAGCTTTTCGAAGCGAATGCGTTCCTGGTCGCGCAGTTCCGTGAGCAAGTACTCGAGCGCGCCCACGTTCTTCGCCCCCGCCGCGTCCTCGATATTTTCGCGCCATTCCATTTGCTGCATCAGGAAGGCCGGTTCCATCGCCGTGTTGTTCTCGGCGTCGGCATGCACACCGCGCAGCGAGAGCATGTACGTGGCCCGCTTGAGCGGGTCGCGCAACGTCTGGTACGCCTCGTTCGCGCGCGTGGCCCACTGCATCGCAACGCGCTTTTGCGCATCGCCCGCGGCTGCAAACCGGTCGGGATGAACCTGCGCCTGCACTGTTCGATAAGCTTCGTCCAGCTTCGCGGAATCGATGGCGTAAGTCGGCGGGAGATCGAACAGGTCGAAGTGACTGTCGTTGAGCGTGGCCATGGGAGGAGGATAGATGGACTTAAAAAGCAGTGATGCTAAAGAAAAAGGCGGCACGCGCCGCCTCTTTGCTGTTCTTCCACAATGCTATACGCGAAAAGATTCGCCGCAGCCGCACTCGTCTTTCACATTCGGATTGTTGAACTTGAAACCTTCGTTCAGCCCTTCGCGCGCGAAATCCAGTTCGGTGCCGTCGATATAAGCGAGGCTCTTCGGATCGACAATGATCTTCACGCCCGCTGACTCGAACACCTGATCTTCCGGCGCGAGTTCGTCCACGTACTCGAGCTTGTAAGCGAGGCCCGAACAGCCGGTCGTGCGCACGCCAAGACGCAGCCCTACGCCCTTGCCGCGTCGAACCAGATACTTCTGCACGTGCTGTGCTGCCTTGTCCGTCAACGTGATTGCCATAGTCTCTCTTCAGCAGTTGCTTGAATCCGGATGGTTGCTCCCGGTCGCATGCTGCAGCCTTGCTTTGAATCCAAAACCCGAGCGCCGGATCTCTCTTGCAGACCCAGGCGCCCCTCCCTGAATTGCTTACGCTGCGTGTTGCTTCGCTTCAACCGGAGCCGCTTCTGCAACGCCCGCACCGTGACGTTGCTTGTAGTCTGCAACGGCGGCCTTGATTGCGTCTTCGGCGAGAATCGAGCAGTGAATCTTGACCGGCGGTAAAGCCAGTTCTTCAGCAATATGGGTGTTCTTGATCGTCAGCGCCTGGTCCAGGGTCTTGCCCTTGACCCATTCGGTCACGAGCGAGCTGGAGGCAATCGCCGAGCCGCAGCCATACGTCTTGAACTTCGCATCTTCGATCACACCGTCCGCGCCCACGCGGATCTGCAGCTTCATCACGTCGCCGCACGCGGGCGCGCCGACCATGCCGGTGCCGACCGTGTCGTCGTCCTTGCCGAACGAACCGACGTTGCGCGGGTTTTCGTAATGGTCCAGAACCTTGTCGCTATAAGCCATGATTCAAACTCCTTGAATTCGTATGCGTGTGCGTTCAACCGGGGCGCAAAGTGCTGCTTAGTGCGCGGCCCACTGGATCGACGAGATGTCGATGCCATCCTTATGCATTTCCCAAAGCGGCGACAAATCGCGCAGCTTCTGAATCTTGCCCTTCAACAGATTGATCACATAGTCGACGTCCTGCTCGGTCGTAAAGCGGCCAACCGTGAAGCGGATCGAGCTGTGCGCGAGTTCGTCGTTGCGGCCCAGCGCGCGCAGCACGTATGACGGTTCCAGCGAAG
>NZ_CAXTGZ010000123.1:0-13699 GCF_964243625.1 uncultured Caballeronia sp. | reverse complement strand
TGCCAACGCGACGCTTGCGGCGTTTATCGGCTTGCATGCGTTGCCTTGCGCCGAAGTCTGGATCGTGGACCCTGACCGCGGCAACCGCGCCGCGTTCAACCGGCAGATGGGCGACCGCGGCTTCCGGATGCGCGAGGAACGCCTCGATCGCGTCGCCTTCCAAGAAACGGCCGCTTACAAGGGCCGCCTGCTGATCTACCGGCTTAACGACAACTGAACTGCCGCAACGCAGCAGCCTCAGCCAAACGTGAACGCATAAGCCTGCACGCCGGCGTCGAGGAATTCGATGCTGAACGTCCGGTCCTTCACATCGCCCGGTTGCCGCACGAGCTGATACAGGCGCTGCTCGGTTACCGTGCCCGTGCCGTTCGCGGCGACGTCGGTGCCGTGGGCGTCGCCGGGAGCGGCGCCGTCTATCGATACACGGAACCTGACGGGCTTGCCGTCCTTGCCCGGCCCAAGCACGAGATGCAAGTCCCGCGCGTGGAACCGATACACGATCGTCCCGTTCGATTGCGCGAGCGAAGCCTCTTGCGCGCCCACTTTCCATGCGCCGGCGAGTCCCCAGTCATTCAACGAAAGCTCGCCGGGCGCCGCGTACGTGTGGACCTTGTCGTGCGCCTCGCCGCCGTTCCCCGCGAAGTTTTCCGCTCGCTCATAACCAACGTAGGTTTCCGGTGACCGCATGTCGGCGTTATCGGCGGATTGCTGCACGCCTTTGGCGTCCGTGTCGGTAATGGCCGGGCCGACGTCGTTATGGCCGGCTTCCTTGAGCAACTGCTGGATCACTTCTTCGGAGTGCGCATAATCGCCCTCGCCGAAGTGATGAAAGCGAACTTGTCCCTTTGCATCGATAAAATAATGCGCCGGCCAGTACTGGTTGCCAAACGCACGCCAGATCGCGTAGTTGTTATCGATAGCCACCGGATAATCGATACCCAGGTCATGCACGGAACGTTTGACGTTATCGATATTGCGTTCGAACGCGAACTCGGGCGCATGCACACCGATCACGACGAGCCCCTTGTCACGATACTTCTGCGACCACGCTTTCACATACGGCAGGGAACGCAGGCAGTTGATGCACGAGTACGTCCAGAAGTCGACGAGCACGACCTTGCCGCGCAGATCCTCCGCGCTCAACGGCGCCGAATTGAGCCATTGGACCGCGCCGGATAGCGGCGGCAACTGGCCTTCGACTGGTAGTGGGGTGTCGAAGGTGGCGCGCATCATTGCGGGCGGGTTGGCCGTATCGGCTGTGCTTGGCGCGCTTGCCGGCGCTGGCGTTGAAGCCGGCGAAAACCGTTCGACCAGCTTTTGCTCCAGCCCACCCGTCGCAACGGTCGAAACCCGCGCGAGCACGCCAGTATCGAGTCCGAGCGATATCGCAACAACGCCGAGCAACATAGCAGCGCCAATGCCGCGCCGGATCCACTCGCCTGCGCCCAGCGACCGTTTCATGGCTGCAAACACGCGTCCGCCGATCAGCAACGCCACCGCAAGCGATGTCGCCGCGCCCGCCGCATACGCCGCAAGCAGCAAGGTCGTGCCGACGCTCGCGCCGCGCAGCGCGGCGCCCGTCAGAACGAGACCGAGGATGGGGCCGGCGCAAGGCGCCCACAACAATCCCGTCGCGATGCCCAGCAAAAACGATGAACCTGCGCTGACCTGCTGTCCGTCCGCCTGCGCGAATTGCGTGAGACGGTTGCCTGCGCTCACGAACGGGCGCATCACGCGTTCCGCAAAACTCGGCAGCAGCAGCGTCAGGCCGAAGATACCGAGCAACGCGACCGCGAGCCAACGGCCATACTGGTTCGCTTGTGTGACCCAGCCGCCGCCGACGGCCGCGAGCGTCGCCACGGCTGCAAAAGTAAGCGCCATGCCGGCAAGCAACGGCAATCCGCTGCGCACGAACGGCTGGTCCGCGCGAGAAAAAACGAAAGGCAGGACAGGCAAGATGCACGGACTCAGGATAGTGAGCGCGCCGCCAAGGTAAGCCAGGATGATAAGCAACATGGGCTAAGGATCTCGAAAATTAGGACTGTGCGGCGCTCAGGCGACACTCGGTTTGAAGTTCATCGCCAGGCCGTTCATGCAGTATCGAAGGCCGGTGGGTTTGGGGCCGTCATCGAAGACATGACCGAGATGGCTGCCGCATCGCCGGCAATGAACTTCAGTGCGCGACACCCCGAACGACAGGTCCTCGTGCGTGGCGACCGCATGATCGAGCGGCGCCCAGAAGCTCGGCCAGCCGGTGTGGCTTTCGAATTTCGTGCGCGACGAAAATGCATCGAGCTGGCATCCCGCGCACGAGAACACGCCATTGCGATGCTCCGCGTTGAGCGGACTGCTATAGGGCCGCTCCGTGCCTTCGTGCCGCAACACGTTGTATTGCGCCGATGTCAGCGTACTGCGCCACTGATCATCGGTATGAACGACCTCGAAGGTCTCGTTCGCGCCGGCCGCCAAAGCCGGACTCACGCCCGGGACATCGCGTTGCCTGAACGCGGCGAAAGCGGCTGCCGCCAACGTGCTGCTCGCGAATAAAAAACGGCGTCTGGTGGTCATGGTGTGCTCCTTGACAAGACTCGCTGCTTGAGCAAATACAACGTTTGACATGCGGATAAATACGCAAACACATCTGAAGCGCGTTTAATCCCTGACCGC
The DNA here is from genome assembly GCF_964243625.1 of uncultured Caballeronia sp. NCBI lineage: Bacteria > Pseudomonadati > Pseudomonadota > Betaproteobacteria > Burkholderiales > Burkholderiaceae > Caballeronia > uncultured Caballeronia sp. The sequence goes on along the minus strand of NZ_CAXTGZ010000123.1, from coordinate 11,032 downwards.
GTGGAAATGTATTTGACTTGAAAACAGCCCGCGTTCAGATGCTTCTGTTAGCTAATTCGTCGTCAAGGCGCGGACGGTTACATTGCAACGATCGAAATTATCAATCGCCACGTTATATTTTATTAAATATAGCGTTACGCCTGATTCGGCGATGTGTCGTGCAGGGCGGGAGCAGAAATGAATTGCGCCCGGAACCGGGCGCAATGAACAAGCAGTTAAAGACGTTGAGCGGTCACTTGACCATGTAACCGCGCTCGGTCATGCATTCGCTATATGCGCGCCAATACTGGACCATGGGCGGCTCGGGCGGAGGCAGCGCGGGCATGGGGGCATCGGTGGATGAAGAACTTGCGTTCGCGACGGCGCGTGCATCGGAGGCGACGCCCGGTCTGGCGGCCGATGCCGATGCCGATCCGGACGCCATCACCGGCGCTGAAGCTGAAGCTGAAGCCGAAGCCGACGCCTTGCCCGTAGCGGATGCCGGGTAAACCGCGGAAGCCCCGGAAGCCATCGCCGATGGCAACGGCGCCGCCACCGCGACCTGCTTCACGGCGCCAGGCTTGGTCGCCTGCGGTTTGATCGGCACTTGTGACACCTTCGCCATGTTCACGCCCGTGTGCTGGTTGGCGTAGCCATAGCACATGGCGTTATCGATACTCACTTGCGCCGAATTTTGACTGCGCATCGGAAACGCGGGCGGCTGCTGGGCGAACGCGCTTGCGCCCACGCACAACATGGCAACGCCGGCAAACAGGGAAACTCTCATAGCTCATGCACTCCGGAAACAGGATCGGCCTTACCCGGCCAGACCGCGCCAGCCGGACAGCCGGACGGGCGCGGTCAAACGAGCTTTCACCATACTGTCGGTGCATTAGGCCCGTGCGAAAGACTATCGCCGAAATCCGCCAAGTCTTCGCATTTCTGGCCTGTTTCGCGTGCTGGACCGCTTTTCTTCGCGCGTCGACTCGTGGTCCGTTGCGTGAAAACCCTTAAACCGAGGGAAACTTCGCTCGCATGAAGTCAATGTAATCCTGATCCGGCAGGGTGCGGCGCGCTTTTACAAAACCACGCGAATCATCGCCGATGAGATAACGCAGCCGGTCCGTGCCATCGGTTGCGGCCTCGTGGATGAGCGCCGCGACATCGTCCGCGCGAATGGTGCTCGCCGCGGCCAGCGCGCCAAAAGCCGCCGCCGTGCGTTCGACAAAACCATCGTAACTGCCAGGCTTTTCTTCCTGCACATGGCTTTCCAGCGAGCGAGCGTTGAAGTTCGTGCTGGTCACACCGCCGTGCGGGATCACGAGCTTCACGCCGATTCCCTGCGACCCAAGTTCATACGACAACGCCTCCGAAAATCCTTCCAGCGCGAATTTGCTGGCGCAATAGAGCGAGATCATGGGCAAGGTGAAAATGCCCGCACCCGAACTGACGTTTACGATCACTCCGCTTTTGCGCGCCCGGAAATGCGGCAGCACCGCGCGTGTGACGTCCATGACGCCGAACACGTTGACGTCGAACTGCGTCTGGATGTCTTCGCGCGACAGCGCTTCGAACAAACCGTACTGCCCGTATCCCGCGTTGTTGACGAGCGCGTCGATCCCCCCGAACCGCGCGATGCCCGCATCGACTGCAGCGTGAATGCTGCCGGTATCCTGGACATCGAGGCGCGTGACGAGGACGTTATCGGCGGCAAGCGCCGCGTCGGGCCGGCGCATCGTCGCGATGACGTTCCAGCCCTTTGCGGCAAACAAGCCCACACTCGCCCGGCCAATGCCCGACGATGCCCCGGTAATCAAAACGGTCTTGCTCATGATCGCGAATTCCCTCAGTGGATGAAAAGATGCGATCACAATAAGGTCCGGTGATCAGTGAGACAATACGCACAGCGCTGCACGGGTTGATGCAGCAAACAGCACAATGAGTTCCAAATGAGCCGAACCGGCCTGACCGAGTTGAGCGCAGTGACGGCGGTCGCCGGGCATCGAAGTTTTCGTGGCGCGGCGGCGGAACTTGGCATGTCGCCATCGGCGTTGAGCCACGCGGTCGCGGCGCTGGAGCAGCGCATGGGCGTGCGGCTGTTTCATCGGACCACGCGCAGCGTCTCGCTCACCGAGGCGGGCGAGCAGTTTCTCGCACGCGTCACCCCGGCGCTGCGCGAAATCTCGGCGGCCATGGAAGACGCAAACCTGCATCGCGAAACGCCGGCGGGAACGCTGCGCATCAATGCATCGGAAGGTGCGGCGCTGGAGCTGATGCAGCCCGTCGCCTACGCGTTTCTCGCTCGGTATCCGGATATGAAACTGGATATCGTGACCGAGGGACGGCTGGTCGATATCGTCGCGGAAGGTTTCGATGCCGGTGTCCGTGTGCTCGACATGGTGCCCCAGGACATGATCGCGGTGCCGTGCAGCCGGCCGGTGCGCTTTGCCGTGGTGGCATCGCCCGAATACTTCACGAAGACGAAGAAACGCCGCCCCAAAGTGCCCGACGACCTGCTCGCGCACGAATGCATCCGCGCGCGTTATTCGAGCGGCGGCGTGTACAAATGGGATTTCGAGAAGCGCGGCGAGCGTATCCAGATCGATGTCAAAGGCGCTCTCACGCTCGATAACCATCACCTGATGCGCGACGCCGCGCTGAACGGCGCCGGCCTCGCGTGGCTGAGCGAATGGGCGGTGGGGAAAGACATCGCTTCAGGCCGCCTTGTACGCGTGCTGGAAGACTGGTCGCCGCCGGGTCCGAGCTTGTGTTTGTATTACCCGGGGCATCGGCATGTGCCGGCGGGATTGCGCGCATTTATCGATATCATCCGCGAGTTCAATCCAGCGCCGGCACGCGCCTAGATCAAAGGCTTTCAAGCGCCAGTGCAATGCCCTGCCCGCCGCCAATACACAAGGTCACCATTGCGCGCCTGAGGCCGTCGCGTTTCATCGCGTGGACTAGGCGCGTGACCAGCACCGCGCCCGTCGCGCCGATCGCGTGTCCATGGGCGATCGCGCCGCCTTCCGGATTCACGATGTCATCGGGCAGACCGAGCGTGCGCGCAACCGCAATGGGCACGGCAGCGAACGCCTCGTTGATCTCGATGCGCTCGAGGTCGCCCAGCTTCCAGCCCGCGCGATCCAGTGCCTGCTGCACGGCCGGCACTGGTCCGAGTCCGAACATGCCGGGTTCGACTGCCGCGATGCCATAAGCCACGAGCCGCACCGATGCCGCGATCCCATTGCGATCCGCAAACGCACGGTCCGCCACAAGCATGGCCGCCGCGCCGCTGTTAAGGCCTGGCGCGTTACCCGCTGTGATCGTGCCGTCCGGACGAAATGCGGGGCGGAGCTTCGAAAGTGTCGCTAGGGTGGTGTCGGGGCGCGGTTGTTCGTCGGTATCGAAGAAGACAGTTTGCTTGCCCGCCTTCACGTCCAGCCCGACGATCTCCGCTTTGAAAAACCCCTTCGCTTCAGCCGATGTGAACCGCTGTTGCGAACGCTCGGCAAAGCGGTCCTGCGCCTCGCGCGTGATGTCCATCTGCGTCACGAGGTCTTCCGTGTGCCAGCCGGAATGCTTGCCCGAAAAGGCGTCGTCCAGACCGTCGCGCAGCATGCTGTCGTGGATTTCCGCGTTGCCCATGCGAAACCCGAACCGACCGTTATCGAGCAAGTACGGCGCGCGGTCCATGTTCTCCATGCCGCCTGCCACCGCGAGCTGCACGAATCCCGCGCTGATTTCGTTCGCCGCCGATACCACCGCCTGCGCGCCCGATCCGCATACTCGGTTCACGGTCAGCGCGGGAACGGAAACCGGCAAACCACCATTCACCGCCGCCTGTCGCGCGGGATTCATGCGATTTCCCGCCTGGATCACGTTGCCGAACGTGACTGAATCGACCTTCTCCGGCGCGACGCCCGACCGTCGCAGCGTCTCCCGGATCACGGCTGCGCCGAGGTCGGCCGCGCTCGTGCCTTTCAGCGTGCCGTTGAACGCGCCGATCGCCGTTCTGACCGGCGCGCACAACACGATCTCGCGTGACTGGCTTTGCGTACTCATGGTGGTTCTCCCGTTTTAGTGGGCGGGCGTCAGGTAGGCAGGCGTTGCGGAAGACAGCGATCCCTTCACGTTGCGGCCGACGTCATCGACGAGAATCTCCTCCTTGCCCTGCTCGATGCCTTCCAGCACTTGGCGCACGACTTCTTGCGGCGTGGTTTTGGGTGCATTGATGCCGGCGGTCATGTCGGTATCGATAAAAGCCGGGTGCACGCCGACCACCAGCGTGCCCTGGCCGCGCAGTTCGGTCCGCAGGCCGTTCGTGATCGCCCATACGGCCGATTTGGACGCGCTATAGGCACCCGTTCCATCGATAGTCAGCCAGCTCAGCACCGACAGGATATTGACCACCGCGCCGCCGCCGTTGCGCTTCAAGGCCGGCGCGAACGCCTGCGTGACGGCGAGTGGGCCGATCACATTGGTTTCGAACAATGAGCGGGCGGCATCGATGGAACCCGCGTCCAGCAGCGAACCGCCGATGATCGCGCCCGCATTGTTGATGACGATCTGCACGTCGGTCAGCCGGTCGGCCGCGGCGGCGATGCTTTGCGCGTTCGTCACGTCGAGCTGGACGGCTTCCACGCCGGGAATCTTGATGGCGGATTTATCGCGCGCCGTTGCGTAGACCTTGGACGCACCTGCTACCAGCAGCGCCTTTGCGAACTGCTCGCCTAAGCCGCGATTCGCGCCTGTAACCAGAACTACCTTGCCTTTGATTTCCATGTCAGCTCCATAAAGTGTATATGCACTAAAAAAGTTGAAAAAATGCCCGGCGATATGCCAGGCCTTCGCTTCATTCCATCGATGTGAGTTCCAGCAATGACTTCCTCAACTCTCTCGCGCGGTCCCGGCCGAATTTCTCTTCGAATTCCTTTTGCGCCTCGTGCCAGCGCAAAGCGGCTTCGCCAAGCGTTTTTTTACCGCCTTCGGTGAGATTCAGCGCCACGGCGCGCGTGCCGGCGTCTTGCTGGTCGGCCGTGACCAGACCATCGCGTTGCAAAGGCTTCAGCGCGCGAACCAGCGTGGTGCGCTCCATCACCATTGCATCAGCGAGTTCGGCCATGGTCGTCCCTGGCCGCCGGTGAATGGCGGCGAGGAGCGTGTACTGCGCGGCCGTCACGCCTGCCTGCCCGACGTGGCGCTCGTAAAGCTGCGAGACGAAGCGCGCCGCCTGGCGGATGGCGAAACAATTGCAGTCGAGATAGGACAATTCAGGGGAAGTCATACGGACAGAGTAGTTTGTGCATATGCACTTTGTCAAGCTGGCACCAATTCGATGTTTTGACGCGCGTCATCAGGTGCGCGGATAAGCCATCACATCGCCTTCCACGGACAACCCCACCCGCTCGCCCACACGCGGATACGAATACCCCGCCACGCGGATCTGCATGCCGTGTGAACCGCCGTCCGAGCGCAGCATGACGCTGGCATCGTGGCCATAAAAGACGACTTTTTCGACGGTCGCGTGCACATCGCCCTGATCCGTTATCCGGATTTGTTCGGGGCGGATCATTACGTCGACATCGCTTGCAACGACTGGACGCGTGATTGGCAACGTACCGAATTCGCAGCGCACGTGCATCGGATCGCCGGAAACAATCGATCCCGGCACGATCACCGCATCGCCGACAAAACTCGCCAGTTCCCGCGATACCGGCCGCCGGTACACCGCCTCCGGCGTATCCGTCTGCACCAGCCGCCCGCGCCACAGCACGGCGACCTCGCGCCCAAGCGACAAAGCTTCGGACTGGTCGTGCGTGACCAGCACGGCTGTCGCGCCGGTCGCCGCGAGTGCGTCCGTCACGGCTTCGCGCGTCTCGATACGCAGCGCGGCATCGAGCGATGAAAACGGCTCGTCGAGCATCACGAGCGATGGCGACGGCGCGAGCGCGCGCGCCAACGCCACGCGTTGCTGCTGACCGCCCGACAAGGCCTGCGGCGCACGGTCGCCATACGCAGCGGGCAGACCGACCAGCGCAAGCAGTTCATCGACTCGATACCGCGCCCGCCGCTGCGCACGTGGCAACCCGAAGACAATGTTGTCGGCGACAGAAAGGTGCGGGAACAGCGCGCCTTCCTGCGGCACGTAGCCAATCCTTCGTGCTTCCGACGGCACATGAACGCCCGGTCCGGCGACGCGCACGCCATCGATTTCCACCGTGCCGCCGTCGGCGCGTTCGAAACCGCAAAGCACCCGCAACAGCGTGGTTTTGCCGCTGCCCGAAGGTCCGAGCAGGGCCAGCAAGGTGCCTCGTTCCGCCGACAGATCCACGCCATGCAGCACGGCTTGTCCATCGAAGGATTTGGTGAGGCTGGTCACGCGAAGTTCGCTCATATCGTTCTATTTGTCAGACGGCGAACCGGCTTGCACATTGATTTGAAGTCCTGCCTTGATATCGCCTGCTCGGCCCGCGACGGCGGAGCGTCCGAGCAACGCGAACAACGTGCCCGATGCCAGCAGCGAAATGCCCACCAGCAACGCGGCGTATGGGGCCGCGGCGGCAAACGCGAGCGTGGAGGTGTCGATCCATACTTGCGTTGCGAGCGTGCGCGTGCCGATGGGCGACAGGAGCAGTGTGGAATTGAGTTCGGTGACGACCGAGATGAAAACCATGGTCGCGCCGGCGCCGAGACCCGGACCGGCCAGCGGCAACACGACGCGACGCACGGTTTCGCGCCAGCCGAGCCCAAGCGAGCGAGCGGTCTCTTCCAGCCGCGGCTGCGCCTGCGTGAACGCTGCGCGCACGCTCACGAGCGCGAGCGGCAGGAACAAGATGGCGTAGGCCACGACCAGCAGCGTGGCGCTTTGATAGAGCGGGCGCAACGCATGCACCGCCAACGACACGATTGCGAGCGCCACCACGAGGCTGGGCAAGCCTTGCGCGAGAAAGACGGTGCGCTCGAACATGGTTGCGACACGGCTCGGAAAACGCACGAGCAGGAACGCAAGCGGCACGCATGCGAGCGTGGTGACAATTGCCGCGGCAAAACCGTAACCGAGTGACGACAACGTGGATTCGACCAGCAGCGCAGGCGACACTTCGGCCGGCGTGATCGCGGCTGCGCCGGTTTGCGTGAGCCAGAAACCGATCATGCCGATCGGCACGCCCAGCGTCACGATTGCCAGCGCGGCAAAGCCTGCGGCGACGATCCATCGCCAGTGACCGAGGTCGTAGCGCAATGCGGCGCGGCGAACGCCGCGGTCCATGCGTTCGTAACGCGCGCCGCCGCGCACGCGCATTTCCAGCGCGAGGCAAAGCAGGCACATCGCAATGAGGATGCAAGCAAATACCGAAGCACCGCTGCTGTCGAAGCTCGTACGGTATTCAGCGTAGATTTGCGTGGTAAAGGTTCGAAAGCGCAGCAGCGTGAACGCGCCAAATTCTGAAAGCACGCCGAGCGCGACAAGCAGCATTCCACCCAGCAACGCAGGCCGCAATTGCGGCAATACCACGCGAACGAACACGCCGGTACGTCCGCACCCGAGCGACCGCGCGGTTTCTTCGAGCGCCGGGTCCATGCCGCGCAGCGCCGCCGCAACGGGCAAATAAACCAGCGGAAAATAAGCGGTCGATATCACGAGCAACGCGCCCGCGAAGTCTTGCAAATCCAGGCTCAACGATACCCACGCATAACTCGTGATGAACGCGGGCATGGCAAGGGGCGCGACCGTCAGCACAGCCCAGAAGCGCCTCCCCGGCACACGCGTGCGTTCGATAAACCACGCCGTCGCCGTGCCGACCACCGCCGAGACCAGCGTCGCGCTGATCGTTATGGACAACGTATTGATCAGCAATTCGCCGACGAGCGGCCTGAAGATCAACTCGAGCGCATCGTCCCAGCCATACGTCACGGCACGATAAACCGTGAAAGCAAGCGGCATCAGCACGAGCAGCGCGCACAACCCTGCCGCCACGAGCAAACCCCGCGGCGCGCGTTTGCGGCCGCGGGGTTGGGGCGACGCCTGAATGCTTGTGGCGTTCACGACATCGCTCATGCCTTTACAACAAGCCGGCCTGACGCATCAGCTTCGCGGCCTTGCTGTCATCGCCGAGTTGTTCGATGCTCAACGACGGCGGGCTCAACTGGTCGAAAGGCTTCAACATCGGGTCAGGCGCGACGCCAGCATGCAACGGATATTCATACGCGATCTTGCCCTTCGCGATCAGTTGCTGCGCACGTTCGCTCACCAGGTACGCGAGGAATTGCTGCGCGACCTGCTGGTTCTTGCTCGACTTCAACACCGCCGCGCCCGATACGTTCACCAGTGCGCCCACATCGCCGTTGCCGAAGTGATAGATCGCGCTGCGGGTCGCGCTGTCGCCGAGTTGCGTGTGCAGGCGCGCCCAGTAGTAGTTGTTCACCACGCCCGTCGCCACGCCGCCCCGATTCACGGCCGCGACCACACCTTCGTCGTCATCGAAGAGTTGCGCGTTTTTCTTGAGACCCTTGAGCCATTGCAGCGCCTGGTCGTCGCCCTTCATTGCAATCACGGCGCTCACGACCGGCAGGAAATCGCCGTCGCTTGGCGCAATGCCGACCTTGCCTTTCCACTCCGGCTTGGCGAGATCCATCAGCGATGCCGGCAGTTGCGCCGCCTCGACCTTCTTCGTGTTGTAGACCAGCACGTTCTCACGCGCGAGCACGCCGACCCAGTCGCCCTGCGGCGAGTTGAAACGCGCCGGGATCACCGAGAGCGTGGACGCATCCGTCTTTTCCAGCATGCCCTTCTCGCCGAGCAGCACGAGTTCGGGCGAGTTCTCGGTGAAATAGACATCGGCGGGAGAAGCCGAGCCTTCGGCAACGAGTTGCGCGGCCATTGCCGGGCCTTCGCCGTTGCGGACCTTCACCGATACACCGCTTTGCGCCTCGAAATCTTTCGCAAGCGATGCCACGACCTGTTCGTGCTGCGCGTTGTACAGGGTCAGCGTGGCTGCAGCCGAACTCAACGGCAGGGCAGCCGAGGCGGACAGCACCGCGATGCCGCACAGCGCGCGCAATACGGGCATGGAGCGTGTGGTCTTCATTGCATTCTTTCCTGTTGTGTTTTTGACGTTGAGCAACTGCGACTACTGGTCAAGCTTCGAACAATCCCGCACCGATGTACGACCCCGGCCGCGCACCCGGCGGACACGCGAACACGCCGCTGCCTACGTGCGTGGTGAACTGATTCATCATGTCGAACTTCGCAAGCCGGTCGTTGATCGGAATGAAACCGGTGCGCGGATCACTCTGATGCGCGATAAAGATCAGCCCCGCGTCGTACTCGGTTTCCTGACGCCACGGCGGCCACCGTTCGATATAAAAATCCGTGCCGTCGTTGTACGAATACGAGCGGCGCAAGATTTGCGCGCCCTTGTTCGTCGCCTGGTTCGACAAGCGCACGTGCGAGTTGTCGGGGATCACAGGGTTGCCGTCTTTATCGGCGGCGTCGAGATCGAGCGCGTCGAACTCGTTCTTCTTGCCGATAGGCGCACCGCTGTATTTCTCGCGGCCCATTACCTGTTCCTGGAAACCGCGTTCCATCTGGTCCCAGTGTTCGATGGTGATCCGGATACGCCGCACGACCGTGTACGTGCCGCCGTTCATCCACGGCGCGTCGGGCGCGTCGGCCCAGACGAACTGGTTCATCAGCGCGGGTTGCGCCGTCGACGGATTGTTCGTGCCGTCCTTGAAGCCCATCAGGTTGCGCGGCGTCTGTCCGCGCGGACCCGACAGGAATCCTGCCTGGCCCCAGCGCATCGCGACCATGCCATACCCCATGCGCGCGAGCTGACGCACTGCATGAAACGCGACCTGGGCATCGTTCGCGCAGGCTTGAATGAGGATGTCGCCTCCGGTTTTCTGCGGCAGCAACTGGTCGCCATTGAAGCGCGGCAAATCGACGAGCGCAGCCGGCCGGTGCTTGGCGATGCCATAGCGATCCTTGCCCTCGTGCTCGAACATGCCCGGGCCGAAGCCGAACGTGACCGTCAGACCCGCCGCGCCGATGCCGAGGATATCGCCGGAATCGGGCGCGGATTGATCGTCGGTGGGCAGCGGTTTCGCCGTCTCGCCGCGCGACATGCGCGCCGCCGCATCGGTCCATTGCTTGAGAAGGTTGATGACGTCGTCGCGTTTGTCGGTCGTGAGATCGAGCGCGGCCACATACGTATGACTCTGCTGCGGTGACACGATGCCCGCCTGATGCTCGCCGAAAAACGGCTCGACCACGGTCATAGGGTCGACGGGTTGCTTGAACTGCGCCTTGGTCGCCGCGTGCGCGACCGAACCCGCGCCGAGCGCCGCGCCCGCGGCAACGCCCGCTTTGAGAAAGCGCCTGCGTGGTGGATCCTGATCGTTTGCCATGATGTCGCCCTGCCTTGTTACGTGTTGCGTGTTACTTCGCCAGGACCAGCGTGTTCACATCGTCCTGGACGTAATAGAAACCGTCGCCTTCCGGCGTCAGCGCAATGCCGAACAAGTCGCCGTTGCCCGGGGGCGATTGCGCCTTGTCGGTATCGATCCAGCGTGCATACAGTTGCTTGCCCGTCGCAGGATCGATCTCGACCACCTGGCCGTTCAACGCGTTCGTGACCAGCAGGTGCCCGTTGGGCGCAGTCACCATCGCGAGCGGCCGATGCAGGAAGCCGTCGGCGGTCAACTGGCGGCCGACACCCGCGCTGGTGTCGCGCGTCATGGGGTCATCGATTTCCGTTACACGGTTGCCGATGGCGTCCGACGCGTACAACAACTTCTGATCCTGAGACAACGCCAGTCCCGTCGGCCCGACCAGGAACACGCCCTTGTCCGCCTGCGCGCCGAAGCCGCTCGCGATCACGGTTTCCTGCTTCACGACGGGCGCACGGCCCTCGGGAATATCCAGGTCCAGGCGCAGGATGGTCGCCTGCTTGAAGACCGGCGGCGTGCCGTCCGCGGCGCCCACACCGAAGCCCGCGTTGCTCCCGAAGAGGGTCGCGGAATCGCCATGGTCGACCACCGCCATGTTGCCCCA
>NZ_CAXTGZ010000122.1:0-13706 GCF_964243625.1 uncultured Caballeronia sp. | reverse complement strand
CACGATTTCCGGCAAGAGGCGCGGGTCGTGACGGCCAACGTCCAGGTTGTCGGGAATTTCGAGCGCACGGTAATCAACGACTTCAAACCCTTCCGAGCGGATGTAATCCACCACGAGCTCGGTCAGCGGCTTCATGTAAGGCGCAACCACCACGATACGCTTCGCCTTGATGACCTTCAGCGCGTCGACCAGCGCACCCGCGCTCGTGATGACCGGCGCAGAACCGCCGTTTTCGACCGTACGTTCGTGCAGCCGCTTTTGAGAGACGCGGTGATACCCATGGCCCATCGCCATGATTGCAACGAGGCATGCATATCCCAGCACGTCGACGCGTGCGTCGCTGAGTTCGAGCGCGCAGCGGTCCGATTCCGCATCCATGGCCGCAAGCTCCTCCTTCACCACTTTCTTCATGCGCATGCGGCTCGAATGGAAAGTGAAGCGCTCCGGGCGGATGGTCTGCCGCGCGAGCAGCATGGCCGGAATCTCGGTTTCCATTGTTGTATTCGAACTCGGCACGATCTGGCCGATGCGGAAGTTTTTGGTCATCTGTTCGACTCCGTAATTCGTGGGCCGCACGGGGCAGCTTGTCTGGTTCAGGAAAGTCTAGTGTACACGTTGGAATATAACAAGATTCCACAAATAAATTTTAATGGTGCAGCCATGCTTCAGCTTGGTGAAAACCCTTATAAATCGCACCGATAAAGGGCTTTCCCGCACCTGTCGAGATCAACTGCAAATTTTCTTTACCCAAAATAATTCAATGTGTACACTCGATATCAGTTCACACACAGGCTCGGTTGAACGACTTTCGTCCGAGCGCCAGACATGGAGAGATCATCATGAGCACACCCCGTATCGCGATTGTTGGCGCGGGCCTTGGAGGAACGGCGGCAGCCGCGTTGATGCAGCGCGCCGGTTATTCAGTGCGTCTGTATGAGCAGGCGCCGGCGTTCTCGCGTCTTGGCGCAGGCATCCACCTGGGGCCGAACGTGATGAAGATCATGCGTCGCATCGGTTGCGAAGATGCGTTGAATGTCATGGGATCGCATCCGGACTTCTGGTACAGCCGCGACTGGAAAAGCGGCGAGGCGATTGCGCAGATTCCGCTCGGCGATTTCGCTGTCAACGAATATGGCGCGACCTACCTGACGGTGCATCGCGGTGACTTTCACGCGCTGATGACGCAAGCCGTTGCGCCGGGCACCATCGAATTCAACAAGTGCCTGACCAATATTGAAGAAACCGATAAGGACGTGCGCCTGACGTTCGCCGACGGCAGCGTGGAAACGGCCGACATCGTGATCGGTGCGGATGGCGTGAACTCGAAACTGCGCGATCACCTGCTTGGCGCCGAGCCGCCGCGTTATACGGGTCATGTGGCGCATCGCGCGGTGTTTCCGGCGTCGCTGCTCGGCACCGATCCGTTCGACCTGTGCGTCAAATGGTGGTCGGAAGATCGCCATATGATGGTGTATTACGTCACGTCCAAGCGCGATGAAATCTATTACGTGACCGGCGTTCCGCAAGCAGAGTGGCCGGCGGGACAATCGGTTGCGCCGAGCAGCCGCGACGAGATGCGCGAAGTTTTCGCGGGTTACCATCCGTCGGTGCAAAAGCTGATCGATGCCACGCCGGAAGTCACGAAGTGGCCGCTGCTGGAACGCGACCCGCTGCCGTTGTGGAGCCGCGGCCGGCTGGTCCTGCTCGGTGACGCCTGCCATCCGATGAAACCGCACATGGCGCAGGGCGCGGCCATGGCTATCGAAGATGCGGCCATGCTGACGCGGTGCCTGGACGAGATCGGCGTGAACGATTACACGAATGCGTTCGCGCTGTATGAAGCGAATCGCGCGGAACGTGCTTCGAAGGTGCAGCTTGTGTCGCACAACAACACGTGGCTGCGCACGAACGAAGATCCGGCGTGGGTATTTGCGTACGACGTGTTCAACGAGCCGTTGAAGACGCCAGTGGCGAAGCAGGCTTCGACGGCTGCAGCCTGATACTGATAAACGTCAAACATGAGCGTGTCCGCATCTGCATCATCGGCCTCCGAATCCATGACGCTCAGTGTCAATGGTTCATCGCGTACGCTCGAAGGCGTGACGCGTGACACGCCCTTGCTTTATGTCTTGCGCAACGACTTCGAGCTGAACGGTCCGAAGTATGGCTGCGGCCTCGGGCAGTGCGGCGCATGCACGGTGCTGCTCGACGGCGGTGCGGCGCGTTCGTGCGTGGTGCCGGTCGCGGCGGCTATCGGACGGGAAACGGTCACGCTCGAAGGGCTCGGCACGCTGGATGCGTTGCATCCGATCCAGCGCGCTTTTATCGATGAACAAGCGGCGCAATGCGGCTACTGTCTCAACGGCATGATCATGAGCACGAAGGCGCTGCTCGATCGCGATCCCGAACCCGATGACGCCGCGATTCGTGACGCGCTGCGCTTCAACCTGTGCCGCTGCGGTACGCATATCGAGATCATGAAGGCCGTGCATCGCGCGGTCGAGTATTTGAAACGCGAAGAAGGGCGCTGATCCAATGACGCGTGTAACGGACCTCCTGTAATGGACCTCATGCACGAACGGGATTCCGGCCGACCCGTGCTGCTGCCCGAGTCGATGCTCTATGCATGCGTGCTGGTGGACGTCGACCCGGCGTTGCTGCAGCGTGCTGCTGCGCTGCAAATGGACAGCGTGCGCTGGGTTCACGCGGGGAACGTGGCTGCGTTTGTTGCGGCCCGTCTTGAACTTGCGTGCGATGCCGCGCGGCGCGTGGTTGATCATACGGGCGCCGATGCGTCGCTGCCCGTGCCGCACTCCGGCCTGCAGCAGGAAGCGCATTACGTCTGGCCGCTTTCTCCGGACACGTTCACGCCATGCGAGGCGATCGCACGCGTTGACGGCGACTTCATCTCCCTATGGACGAGCACCCCGCCAGGCGCAGATCTGCTCGCGAAGCTCGTCAGCGCGACGGGGTTTTCCGCTGAGCGCTTCGAGTTCCATCCGCTCCATACAGCGACCGATTCAACGCTCGCCGCAATCGCCGCCGTGGTGCTGATTAAAGAACTCGGCGGCGCAGTGTGTGTCGGCGGATATATGTCGGCGTCGCTCGCGCGTGAGGCGACATTTTCCGTCGCGGCTTCATTGGACAGCGAAGGTGCGCTGCTCGATTGGCAATACATTGCGCGAACGCCCGGTGTTTCCGGTGACGAAGCCGCTGCACGAGATCCAGGCCCGTATGTGTCACGCCGTTCGAAACTACTGATCGACGATCCCGCCAAACTCATTCCTGACGCGGCGCATGCCTTTGCGCGTGAATCGTTCATCGATGAAATCGCGCGTGAGAACAACCGCGATCCCGTGTCGTTCCGGCTCGATCACCTTGATCCGGTGGAATACGACGGCGCACGCGAGCTGATCAATACAGTCGCGGAACGTGCGGCGTGGGGTGGCGAGCCGAAGTATTCGACTAGTGGAATAGCGCACGGCCGCGGTTTCGCTTTCGATGAACACAAGAGCAACGCGGTAACGCCAGCGTATTCGGCGTGGATTGTCGATCTTGATGTCAATCGCGCGACCGGCGACGTAGCGGTCAAGCGCGTGGTGGCGGGGCGTGCGAGCGGTCGCAGACGCTTGGGCCGCATGAGCGGCGTTCCGGCGGGGCTGATTGCGGCGGCGGCATCGCGTGCGCTCGGTCTGCAGCTCACCGCGCGGCCATCGCACGACGAAACGCCCGGCGCTCAGGCTGTATCGCATGATCTGGCGGTGGCCGCCGCCGCGGATGTGCCTGCCGGGATTGCCATCGAAAGCATCGATGCATCGCCGGCCGCTGCGGCTATCGCCAATGCGCTCTTCGATGCAACCGGCGTACGCTTTCGCGCGCCGCCCTTCACGCCGGAACGCGTGCGCGCGGCGCTGGATGGATCGGAAGCGTCAATGGTCGGGGCACCGGTTGGCGTACCAAAGCGCGGCAAACGCTCGCTGAAGGCGTTGCTCGCGGCCGGCAGCCTTGGCGGCGTGATCGGCCTCGCATGCACGCTATGGCCGTTACGGGCGTCGATAGAACCCATCGCGCGCCCGTTGGCCTCCACCTGGTCCGAGGCCACCATCGCGCGTGGCCGCCAGATTGCCGAGTTCGGCGATTGCGCCGTCTGCCACACCGCGCCCGGGGGCGCCGTCAACGCGGGTGGCCTAGGGCTTGAAACGCCGTTCGGCATGGTCTACACGACCAACCTCACGCCTGACCCGAAGACGGGCATCGGCAACTGGTCCTTCGCTGCGTTCGACCGCGCGATGCGCCAGGGCATTTCGCGCGATGGCCACCATCTCTACCCCGCGTTCCCGTACACCGCCTTCACGAAGATGAGCGAAGCCGACATGACCGCGCTGTACGCCTATCTCATGTCGCAGCCGGCCGTCGAACATGCGCCGCCGCAAACGCGCTTGCCGTTCCCGCTGAACCAGCGCGCGCTGGTCGCGGGCTGGAATGCGTTGTACCTGAAGCAGGGTGAATTCAAGCCGGACCCGACGCGTTCGGCGCAATGGAACCGCGGGCAATATCTCGTCGATGGCGCCGGCCACTGCAGCGCATGCCATTCGCCGCGCAACGCACTCGGCGCGGAAAAAGGCGGACGCTTGTACATGACAGGCGGCAGCGCGGAGGGCTGGGTTGCACCTTCGCTGGTCGGCAACTCGAAAGCGCCCGTCAAGTGGACCGAACAGGCGCTCTACGATTACCTGAAGACCGGTTTTTCGCACGAGCACGGTGTCGCCGCCGGACCGATGGCGCCGGTCGTCGCGAGTTTGTCGACACTGCCCGAAGCCGACGTCCGTGCGATGGCGCATTACGTGGCGTCGTTATCGGCTACGGCGGAAGTCGCGAAACCGGTGGCAGTCGCGCAAGCCAAACCGGACGCCGTCACCCTGCAAGCGCTCGACAGCGGCCGCCGTATTTTCGATGGCGCGTGCGCCGTGTGCCACGCGGCGACCGGGGGTGTCGGCAACTTCGGTGTGCGACCGTTGCTGGCGCTCAATACAAGTGTGAGCGAAGCTACGCCCGACAACTTGCTGAAGGTCATTCAGAACGGCATCGACGCCCCCGCCACCGATGCGCTCGGCTACATGCCCGGCTTCAGGGACTCCTTCGATGACCGCCAGATGGCCGACCTGGTGACGTATATCCGCGCCACTTTCGCGCCGAACGAGGCGCCGTGGAAGGATCTGGAGCAGGTGTCAGCGCGGGTGCGCAAACATGCGCATTGACCCTCCGACGCGTTCCTCCGATACCTCGCAACCTCCCTCGCCCCAATATGAAGTATCGGAGCAGATCGGGCATCTGCTGCGCAAGGCTTATCAGCGGCATCTGTTCATCTTCGGGCGAAGTATCGACGACCCGCAACTGACCGCCGTGCAGTTTGCCGTGTTGAGCGCGAGCCGTAAGCTCGGGCCATCGTCCATGAGCGACCTTGGCAAGGCGACCGCAATCGATGCAGCCACGGTACGCGGCATTATCGAACGTTTGAGGGCGCGCGATCTGATCGAGTTGCGCACCAATCGCGATGACCGGCGCAAGGTCACCGTGCAATTGACGCAGGCGGGCAAAGAACTGGTCGAGGGCGTAACGCCGGTTGCGCGGCGCATCAGTGAGCTGACCATGAGCGATCTCAACGACGCCGAACGCGTGGCCGTCCTCTATCTGCTGCGCAAACTGAGCGCGGTCGAGAGCGACTGATATCGCTGCAAGATGCATAAAACCACTGCGGGCAAAGCCACTGCTTCTTATAATTGCATCCAATCCGCATGCCAGGCAGAGGTGGCTCGCGGCATTGCACCAATAGCGGGACCTTCGCACCGCAAAAGAGATTGTGGTGTGTACGCTGGGTTTTAAAGGTGCAATGCGGTGCGGCGCTTTTCTTGCATGTCAGCGAACCGTCAGGCTTAAGGTCCTTCTGCATAGCGACATAAGGCCAAAATACCTAGTACAAGTCACTAGCTGTAAAACAGGCATACTCATTGCATAGAAGACTAGAATTAGAGTGTGTACATGAGTTGATGAGTTGATGAGTTGATCCAGCGCTGCGCAGGACAGGCGCCGTCTTCCTGATGAAAACCAAGCGATAGAGGCGTCGATGTTGTCGAACCTGGCTGTGCAACTCATCAACGGACTAGCGGATGCATGCGCCATGTTTCTGGTCGCGTCCGGTTTGTCGTTGATCTTCGGCGTGACGCGTATCGTCAATTTCGCGCATGGCTCGTTCTATATGCTTGGCGTCTACGTGGCCTACAGCATTGCGAGCCGCTTCGGTTCAACGGTCGCGGGCTTCTGGCTTTCGATGCTCGCCGCGGCTGTCGTCGTCGCCATAATCGGCGCGCTCGTGGAGATGATCGTGCTCAGGCGCATTTATCAGGCGCCCGAGTTGTTCCACTTGCTTGCCACGTTCGCGCTGGTGCTGATCTTCCGCGATGCCGCGCTTTACATCTGGGGCCCCGAAGACCTGTTCGGCCCGCGCGCACCGTTGCTTGGCGGTGCGGTCAGTCTGCTCGGCCACTCGCTGCCGACGTATGACATCGCGCTGATCGTGATCGGTCCCATCGTGCTCGCGGTGCTGTGGTTCGGCCTGACGCGCACGCGTCTTGGCACGCTCGTGCGCGCGGCAACGAGCGACCGCGAGATGCTCGGCGCACTCGGCATCAATCAGGCGTGGCTTTTTACCGGCGTGTTTTTCATCGGCGCGTTTCTCGCGGGACTTGGCGGTGCGCTGCAAGTGCCGCGCATGTCGGCGAATCTTTCGCTGGATCTCGATACCATCGGCAACGCATTCGTGGTCGTGGTGGTGGGCGGCATGGGATCGATTCCTGGCGCCTTCGTGGCTGCGTTGCTGATCGCCGAGATCAAGGCGCTGTGTATCGGCATTGGCGATGTGACCATTGGCGGCGTGGTCTTTTCGCTTAGCAAATTCACGCTCGTGGCGGAGTTCGTGGTGATGGCGATCGTGCTGGTTGTGCGGCCCTGGGGACTGCTTGGTCGCGCGCAAACGGCCGTTCGCACGATGGCGTTCGCCGAAACGCCACTGCGCCGCGCCGATTCGCGGCTCAAGATATTCGCCGGTATCGTCCTCGCGGTGCTGTTGCTCGCGCCGCTGTTGTCGGGCGTATTCCCGTACATGCCCGTGCTGCTGGTCGAGATCCTGATCGCCGTCTTGTTTGCGACGAGCCTGCATTTCATCATGGGACCGGGCGGCATGCACTCGTTCGGGCACGCTGCGTATTTCGGACTTGGCGCGTATGGCGCAGCACTGTTCCTGAAAGTCCTCAACTTGCCGATGGAAGCCGCCATTGTTCTCGGCCCCGTGCTTGCGGGCCTGGGCGCACTCGTGTTCGGATGGTTTTGCGTGCGTCTGTCGGGCGTCTATCTCGCCATGCTGACGCTCGCTTTTGCGCAGATCGTGTGGTCGGTCGTGTACCAGTGGGATGCGGTGACGGGCGGCAGCAACGGTATTCTCAACCTGTGGCCATCGGCGTGGCTGAGTTCGCCGATTGCGTATTACTACCTGACGTTGTTCTTTGCAGTCATCGGCGTGTGGATGCTCAGGCGCATGCTGTTCTCGCCGCTCGGCTATGCAATGCGTGCTTCGCGTGATTCGGTATTGCGCGCTGAAGCCATTGGTATCGATGTCAAGCGGATTCAATGGGTCGCGTTCATAATCGCATCGCTGTTTTGCGGGCTTGCCGGATCGTTGTACGCGTTCTCCAAGGGTTCCATCTCGCCGGAAGTGATCAGCGTGGGGCGCTCGGTCGATGGCCTCGTGATGGTCCTGCTCGGCGGCATACAGACGCTGGCCGGACCCATTGTTGGCGCAGCGGTGTTCACGTGGCTGCAGGATACCGTCGCGCGTCAGACCGACTACTGGCAAGCGCTGCTTGGCGGCGCGATCCTGGTGCTCGTGATCGCATTTCCGCAGGGTATCGTGGGCTTCGTGCAGCACAAGCTCGACTCACGCCGCAATGCCGATCACGGCGCCGCGCCGCAACCTGCCAAGGAGGCGCTATGACGTTGCTGCGGGTATCGAATCTGGCGAGATCGTTCGGCGGCCTCAAGGCGGTCGACGACGTCTCCTTCGACCTCGAAGCCGGACAACTGCTTGCGCTGATCGGCCCGAACGGTGCGGGCAAGTCGACGTGCTTCAATATGCTCAACGGCCAGTTGAAGCCAAGCTCGGGTTCGATCCTTTTCGATGGCCACGAGATCGCCGGCAAACGTCCACGCGATATCTGGCGCCTGGGCGTTGGCCGGACTTTTCAGATCGCGGCCACGTTCAACTCGATGACCGTCATCGAGAACGTCCAGATGGCGCTGGTCTCGCGCGATCACGAACTGTTCAACTGGTGGAAGCCTGCACCATCGCTACACGCCGACGAAGCCCTCGCGCTGCTCGAACAAGTCGGCATGGCGGCGCACGCGAAGCGCGCATGCGGCGTGCTCGCTTACGGCGATGTCAAGCGCGTCGAGCTCGCCATCGCACTTGCCAACAAGCCGAAATTGCTGCTGATGGACGAACCGACCGCAGGCATGGCGCCCAAGGAGCGCAACGACCTCATGGCGCTGACGAAGCAACTCGTGATCGACCACAAGCTCGGCGTGCTTTTCACCGAGCACAGCATGGACGTGGTGTTCGCTTACGCCGACAAACTCATCGTGCTCGCACGCGGAAAACTGATCGGCGAGGGGGATGCCGAGACCGTGCGCAACGATCCGCGTGTGCGCGAGGTGTACTTCGGCACGGGAAAATCGTTCATGCCGCGTGCATCGCTTGCCGAAGACGGAGTTGCTCGATGACGGCCATGCTGAAGGTCTCGGGCCTGAACGCGTTCTACGGCCGTGCGCAGATTCTCTACGACGTCGGTCTCGAAGTCGGCCGCGGCGAAGTGGTTGCGTTGATGGGCCGCAACGGCGCCGGCAAATCGACCACGATGAAAGCCCTCATGGGCATGCTTCCCACGCGGCGCGGCGCGATCGACTTTTGCGGCCAGGACATCTCCACGATGCCGCCATATCGCATCGCGCGTCTTGGCATGGGTTTCGTGCCGGAAGACCGCCGCGTGTTCGGCGATTTATCGGTGATGGAAAATCTCGATACCGGCCGTCAGCCGCCCCGCGAAAACGCACCGCGCTGGACGCCCGAAAAACTCTTCAAGCTGTTCCCGAATCTCGGCGAAATGCCGAACCGCCCCGGCAGCCAGATGAGCGGCGGCGAGCAGCAGATGTTGACGGTATCGCGTACGCTGATGGGCAACCCGTATCTCGTCCTGCTCGATGAACCTTCGGAAGGCGTGGCGCCGATCATCGTCGAGCAGATGGCGAACATGATTCTGGAGTTGAAGCGCGAAGGGCTTTCCATTCTTCTTTCCGAGCAGAACATGCACTTTGCCGAACTCGTCAGTGACCGCGCCTATGTGCTCGAAAAAGGCCAGATCCGGTTCAGCGGCACCATAGACGAACTCGCACGCGACGAAGCCGTGCGGCGGGCTTACTTGAGCGTATGACGCGTGAACGTATAAAGCGGTTTTTAATCAGCACCCATCTGGAGAGAACAACTATGACCACGCGTGTTGGATCGTTGCTGCGCCTGACCGTCCTGATGGTTACGCCGCTAGCCGCCGCCCTGGCGTCGACCGGCGCGGCTGCTGCCGACACCATCAAGATTGGCGAAATCAACAGCTACAAAGCGCAGCCGGCGTTCCTCGGGCCGTACAAGAACGGCTGGAACATGGCGCTGGATGAAGTCAACGCGGCAGGGGGTATCGACGGCAAGAAGCTCGAGGTCATCTCCCGCGACGACAACGGCAATCCGGGCGATACGGTTCGCGTCGCGCAGGAACTCGTGACGGGCGAGCAGGTCTCGCTGCTGTTTGGCGGTTTCCTCTCGAACACGGGTCTGGCGCTCGCCGACTATGCGAAGCAGCGCAAGATTTTCTTCCTCGCCGCTGAACCGCTGACCGACAAGATCGTCTGGCAGGACGGCAACAAATACACGTACCGGCTGCGTCCATCGACTTATATGCAGGTCGCCATGCTCGTGCCCGAAGCCGCCAAGCTGCACAAGAAACGCTGGGCGGTCGTGTATCCGAACTACGAGTACGGACAGTCCGCAGTGGCCACGTTCAAGCGTTTGCTGAAGGCCGCGCAACCGGATGTGGAGTTTGTCGCCGATCAAGCCGCGCCGCTCGGCAAGCTCGACGCAGGCGCCGTGACGCAAGCCCTCGCCGATGCCAAACCCGACGCCATCTTCAACGTCGAGTTCGGCGCGGATCTCGGCAAGTTCGTGCGTGAAGGCAATACACGTGGTTTGTTCAAGGGCGTCTCGGTGGTGTCGCTGCTGACCGGCGAACCTGAATATATCGATCCGCTGGGCGCCGAGGCGCCGGTTGGCTGGATCGTGACGGGCTACCCGTGGTATTCCATCGATACCCCCGCGAACAAGAAGTTCGTCGCGGCGTACCAGGCGAAATATCACGACTATCCGCGGGTCGGATCGGTGGTCGGATACTCGGCGCTGATGTCCATTGCCGATGGCTTGAAGAAAGCCAGGTCGACCGACTCCGAGAAGCTGGCGCAGGCGTTCAAGGGCTTGTCCGTCGATACACCTTTTGGCCCGATCTCGTATCGCGCGCAGGACAACCAGTCGACCATGGGTGCGTACGTCGGCACGACGGCGCTCAAGGACGGCAAGGGCGTGATGACGTCGTACCGGTATATCGATGGCGCGAGCGTCCAGCCATCGGATGCCGAAGTGGCGAAGATGCGGCCGGCGGATTGAGCTTTGGAGCTGTTGTCGTTTAAAAAGAAGCCGCGCCCGGGAACGAGCGCGGCTTTTTAGCTGGGCCTGACAGGAACCGAAACTTTCAGCCTTCGGAAGAAACGCGGCGCAAATTCTCCGTTGTCTGTGCCGCCGGCGGCGTTGCCTCGGCGGGCTTGCGCCTGGCGGGCGGCTTCGACTTGATGCTGGCCCCATGCACGAACAACACGACCAGCAGTGCAGCCATCGCCCACACAGACACGACCCACATCAACGTGCTCATTTCATCCCCGAACCGATTGGTATCTTTACGTTGCCGCAACGACTGGCATGGATGAATTGTGAGGCTCCCGCCGGCAAAGCAATTCCCCGATAAGCGCGGCATTCTACGGCTATTTCACTGAAGAATGACAGCTACGAATCGGAGGATGGCTGCGTAAAATTACCGCACGTTAAAACGGCTCACCGAAAACGCCGAGAGATCGACATCGCTTCGTCCCGTGAGGGTCCGCTGCGCAAGCGCCTCGCCGATACCCGCCGAGTGCTTGAAGCCGTGCCCTGAGCACGCGGAAACCACGGTCACATTGGCGAGCGTGGGGTGGTCGTCGATGATGAAACCATAGTCGGGCGTGACCGTGTAGGTACAAACGGCGGCTTTGACCAGCTCCGGCGTCACGCCCGCAAAATTCTCCGAGACGTGGGACCGGACCATTTGCGCAACCTCCGCGTCCGAGACATTGCGATCGAGTGTATCGATGGAATCCAAACCCACGTACTGCTCCGTTGCGATCTTCATGCTTCCTTCGCCGGGAACGGGCGGAAAGCCGTAGCAAATATCCGTTTCCAGTGGACCGTGCGAAAGGATGAAGGTCGGTGACATTTCTGGAAATATCGATGGTTCTTCGAGCCTGAACCAGAACAGTGTTTGCCTGCAGACCTTCAGCAACGCGCCGAACGGTTCGCCCAGCAAATTTGCCGACCACATTCCGGCGCACACAATGACCTTGCTGGCCGCGAGCGTCCGATCGCCGGTTCTGACGCGCACCACGCCGTCGTCAGATTCAATCGATGAAACCGTCGTGCCGGTGATCACCGTAGCGCCCAGTTTGCGTGCAGCGTTCAATTGCGCCGCAATGCAACGCTCCGGGCGAACATAACCGCCTTCGGGTTCGAAGTAACCGGTTGCGTCGTCGCGAACCGGTCCGAACTGGGGAAACCGGGCGCGGATTTGCGAGGCGTTCAGGATCTCGTGCGCAATGCCGTAACGGCGCGCAAGTTCAATGGTGTGTCCCGTGAAATCTTCCGCGCCATGGTGACGTGCGGGCGCTTCGCTCGACGTCATCACAAGCACGCCGCATTGCTCGAAGAGCGCTTCGCCGCTGTCTGCTTCGAGCTCGCGCCAGATTGCGTGCGAGCGGTGCACAAACGGAATGTAAGCGGCGCCTTCGCCAACCGCCAGGCGGGTGATGCGTGTGTCGCCGTGACTCGAGCCCTGGTCGTGCGGCGGCGCGAACCGGTCGATGCCGACAACGTCGGCGCCCGCCTTGGCGAGTTGGTAAAGCGTTGCGGCACCCATGGCGCCCAGTCCTACAACCACGACATCGCACCGCAGTTCCTGCTGCATTCGGTTCATTGCACCGCCTGTCATGATGGCTTCGTATCCTCTTTTGCCGGATCGATGGCGGGCGCAAAGCGGCCTTGCTCCGCGATCAGTTGATCGTCCGCGGTTGCAACGAGCCAGAGCCGCGCGTGCTCCGCGAGATGCCGGTTGTGATCCTTCAGCGGTCCCATTGCGCTCGCAGCTTTCCAGACGACCGGACCGACACGGCTGCTCCTGCCTGACGGCGCGCCGACCAGCAGAGCGTACGGTCCAAGCGGGAGGGAAACAAACGGTTGCGCCGGCCTGGCACGCACCCGCCAGTCGATGAACGGCGTCTCGCTGATCAGGAGCGGTGCGGGCAAGCCGTAGAGCACGCTGAAATCGTACAGCGCGAGTTGCGCACGCATGCCGGCGTAGCTGCGACGAATGTCTTCGACAACGGCTGCGCGGATCTCGTCGTCGAACATCGCTTCTTCCGCGTACCGGGCGAGCGATTCGTGAGCTTCCCGTTGGTACGCGCTGAAGATGCCAAGCTCCACGCAGTCCTGCACCGCCCGTTGAACGTCGGCAACAGAACCGGCTTCCGCCGGTGTGCCCAGTTGCGCCGCTCGCAAAAAGCGGGCAAGTCCCGCTTCGTGGATCACCGGGCCGTCCGCGGCGGCGTTGTCCTGAGCGTCTTTATCGAGCTGGACGTAGATGTATTTCTCGGCGGCAAAATGCGATTTCTTGCCTTCATCGAACTTGATGGTGCCGTCGGTGCAATCGAGATAGCGAGTCCCGATTCGACCATGCTCCCAGACCCAATTCTTCAGGAACGGACGCAGCGGGTGCAGTCTTTCGTGATCGGTCATTGAACCCTCCAGATGCGCCAGTATAGTTCGGGCTCGCCATGGTTCGTTCGTTGTTCATCCGCTATACGTTCGCTTGTGGTTCGCTATCTGTCAGTGACACTTCGATTTCTTCGCATCAGATAAGTGTCCATGATCCAGCCGTTCGCGTTACGCGCCTCGGCGCGAACGCGCTCGATATCGCCCATGACGTCTTTCACTTTTCCGGAGATGAGGATTTCATCGGGCGTTCCTACATACGCGCCCCAATAGATATCGATGTCCTGATCCGCGAAACGTTTGTACGCGTTTTCGGCATCCAGCATGACAACGACGGTATCGACATTGTCCGGGAAACCTTCCGCAATCAGCCGGCCGGTCGTGATCTGGATCGATCCCCCAATGCGGTTCAACGGGATCTTGTGCTGCGCGGCGAGCGCCTGCACGCTGGTGATGCCGGGGATCACTTCATATTCGATCTCGTGAC